>NZ_JBEOVM010000013.1:0-109022 GCF_040295505.1 Streptomyces sp. NPDC002790
AATGCCGACCAGGCCCTGGACCGCGCCTCAATCGCCGGCGGGGTCCGGGGCAGAGCCCCGCGACGTGTGCGGACGGCACCGCCATCACACGCCTCGGGGGCTCCGCCCCGGACCCCGCTGCTCAATCGCCGCAGGGGCTTGAAAATGGCGGCGCCGCCCGCCGGCCCCCGCTGCTCAAGACCCGCAGGGGCTCAAGTGCGGCGGCGGATCTTGTTGCCCAGCCAGACCACCGGGTCGTACTTGCGGTCGGCCGCTCGCTCCTTCAGGGGGATGAGCGCGTTGTCCGTGATGTGGATGCCCTCGGGGCAGACCTCGGTGCAGCACTTGGTGATGTTGCAGTAACCGAGGCCGTGTTCGTCCTGGGCCGTGGTCTTGCGGTCCAGGCCGTCCTCCGCCGCCGCATCCAGAGGGTGCATGTCGAGTTCCGCCACGCGCATCAGGAAGCGGGGCCCCGCGAAGGACGACTTGTTGTCCTCGTGGTCGCGGACGACATGGCAGGTGTCCTGGCACAGGAAGCACTCGATGCACTTGCGGAACTCCTGCGAGCGGTCCACGTCCTCCTGCATCATCCGGTACTCGCCGGGACCCACCCCGGCGGGCGGGACGAAGGCCGGGACCTCGCGGGCCTTCGTGTAGTTGAAGCCGACGTCGGTGACGAGGTCGCGGATGACGGGGAAGGCACGCAGCGGCGTCACCGTGATCACCTCGTCGCGGGTGAAGACGGACATGCGGGTCATGCACATCAGCCGCGGCCGGCCGTTGATCTCCGCCGAGCACGAACCGCACTTGCCCGCCTTGCAGTTCCAGCGGACCGCCAGGTCGGGCGCCTGCGTCGCCTGCACGCGGTGGATGATGTCGAGGACCACCTCGCCGTCGTTCACCTCGACCTTGAAGTCCTCCAGGCCGCCCCCGCCGACGTCGCCCCGCCACACCCGGAAGGCCGCCTCGTAGCTGCTCACTCGAAAAGCTCCTCTTCGGCCAGGTACTTCACCAGCTCCTCCTTCTCGAACAGGGCGAGCAGGTCGGGGCGGATCGGTTCGGTGGTCTCGCGGGTGAGCGTGATCTGGCCACGCACCGGGTCCGTGGCCGCCAACCCGCCGGTGGGGTCCCGGAGTTGGCAGAGCAGATTCGCCCGCCGCCACTCCCGGTCCATCGCCGGATGGTCCTCACGGGTGTGCCCGCCCCGCGACTCCGTGCGCTCAAGGGCGGCCCGCGCCACGCACTCGCTGACCAGCAGCATGTTCCGCAGGTCCAGCGCCAGGTGCCAGCCCGGATTGAACTGGCGGTGCCCCTCGACCCCGGCCCGCCGCGCCCGCACCCGCAGATCCGCGAGCCTGCGCAGCGCCTGCTCCATCTCGGGCCCCCGCCGGATGATGCCGACGAGATCGTTCATCGTCTGCTGGAGCTCCTGGTGCAGGGTGTACGGGTTCTCGGGCGTGACGCCCTCCTCCTGGCCCTCCGCGGAGAAGGGCCGCAGCGCCTCGGCCGCCGCCGTGTCGATCTGCTCGTCGTCCACGGTCGGACGCGCCGTGCGGCGCGAGACGGCGCGCGTCGCCGCGTGCAGCCCCGCCCTGCGCCCGAACACCAGCAGGTCGGAGAGCGAGTTGCCGCCGAGCCGATTGGAGCCGTGCATGCCGCCGGCCACCTCACCGGCCGCGTAGAGCCCCGGCACACCGCGCGCCGCCGCCGTGTCCGAGTCGACCGCGATGCCGCCCATCACGTAGTGGCAGGTCGGCCCGACCTCCATCGCCTCGGCCGTGATGTCGACGTCGGCCAGCTCCTTGAACTGGTGGTACATGGAGGGCAGTCGGCGCCGGATCGTCTCGGCGGGCATGCGCGTCGACACGTCGAGGAACACGCCACCGTGCGGCGATCCGCGGCCCGCCTTCACCTCCGCGTTGATGGCCCGCGCCACCTCGTCGCGCGGCAGCAGCTCGGGGGGCCGGCGGTTGTGGTCCGGGTCCTCGTACCAGCGGTCGCCCTCCTCCTCCGACTGCGCGTACTTCTCCTTGAAGACATCGGGGACGTAGTCGAACATGAACCGCTTGCCCTCGGAGTTGCGCAGCACGCCGCCGTCGCCGCGCACCGACTCCGTGACCAGGATCCCCTTCACCGAGGGCGGCCAGACCATGCCTGTCGGGTGGAACTGGACGAACTCCATGTTCAGGAGAGGCGCTCCGGCGAGCAGCGCGAGCGCGTGTCCGTCGCCCGTGTACTCCCACGAGTTCGACGTCACCTTGAAGGACTTGCCGATGCCGCCGGTCGCCAGGACGACGCTCGGCGCCTCGATGACGAAGAAGCGCCCGCTCTCCCGCTCGTAGCAGAAGGTGCCTGACACCTGGCCGTCCTCGTCCTTCAGGACCCGGGTGACCGTGCACTCCTGGAAGACCTTCAGGCCGGACTCGTAGTCGCCGGTCTCCTTGAAGTCCTGCTGCTGGAGTTGGACGATCTTCTGCTGGAGCGTGCGGATCAGTTCGAGGCCCGTACGGTCGCCGACGTGCGCGAGCCGCGGGTACTCGTGCCCACCGAAGTTGCGCTGCGAGATCCGCCCGTCGCCGGTGCGGTCGAACAGGGCGCCCCAGGTCTCCAACTCCCATACGCGGTCGGGCGCTTCGCGTGCGTGCAGCTCCGCCATCCGCCACTGGTTGAGGAATTTGCCGCCGCGCATCGTGTCGCGGAAGTGCACCTGCCAGCTGTCCCGGGAGTTCACATTGCCCATGGAGGCCGCGATGCCGCCCTCGGCCATCACCGTATGGGCCTTGCCGAACAGGGACTTGCAGATCACGGCCGTACGAGCGCCCTGCTCACGCGCCTCGATCGCGGCCCGCAGCCCCGCGCCACCGGCGCCCACCACGACAACATCCCACTGCTGTCGCTCCACTACAGCCATTAGAACAACCTCGGATCATCGAAAGCACCGGACGCGACCAGATACACGTAGAAGTCGGCGAGCGCGACGCTCACCAACGAGGCCCAGGCAAGCAGCATGTGACGGGCATTCAGCTTCCCCACCCATCCCCAGAGCCGATACCGCACCGGGTGTTTCGAGAAGTGCTTCAGGCGCCCGCCGACGATGTGCCGGCACGAGTGGCAGGAGATCGTGTACGCCCAGATCAGCCCGATGTTGAGCAGGAAGACCAGGGTGCCGAGCCCCATGTGGCCCCACTCGTAGTTCTCGTCGCGGAACGACAGCACGGTGTCGTACGTGAGGATGCAGGCGACGAGGACGGCCGCGTAGAAGAAGTAGCGGTGGATGTTCTGCAGGATCAGCGGGAACCGCGTCTCGCCGCTGTACTTCTTGTGCGGCTCGGCCACCGCGCAGGCGGGCGGTGAGGCCCAGAAGCCGCGGTAGTAGGCCTTGCGGTAGTAGTAGCAGGTCAGCCGGAAGCCGAGCGGGAAGATCAGGATGAGCAGCGCGGGGGACAGGCCCCACCAGCCGCCGAAGATCTCCCAGTTGGGGCCGTGCCGCATCGGTTCGCAGTTGTCCGCGAGGCAGGGCGAGTAGAACGGCGAGACGTACGGGGCCGCGTAGTAGTCGGCGCCTCCGAAGGCCCGCCAGGTCGAGTAGACGATGAAGGCGAACAGGCCACCCGCGGTCGCGGCCGGGGCCAGCCACCAGCGGTCGGTGCGCAGATGGGGCGCGGCGATCGCGGCACGGGTCCGGCCTCGGACGCCGGTGCCGCCTTCGATATGGGGGTCTTCGGTACTGGTGGGTTCCGTGCCGGTGGCCAACGAAGCCTCCGCTCGCAGGGACAGGTGGACGGGGATCGGGGGTGGGCGAGGGCAGGTCAGGGGGCGTGCCGGTCCCGCGCGCCGAGCCCCTCGTCGTCCGAGTCGGTCCACAGGGACCTGTCGTACGGGGCGTCGGGGATCGTCACGAGGTCGGGGCGGTGCGGCACGTCAGGGCTCGCGGCCGACTCGCGCAGCAGGGCGACGCTCTCTCGCAGATGCGCGGTGTCGGCACGCACCCGGCGCAGATCCGGACCTCCCGCGACGCCCGCGAGCTGGGGCTGCAGGCGCCCCACGGCGCGCGCGAGCTCGTCGACGCAGGCCTGAACCGCCGTCAAGTCGTCGTGCAGGGACATGACTTGGCCTCACTTCCGCTGGTGCGGCGGAGTTGCTCATGCGCCTGAGAGTGTCGCGCGTCACATTGCTGTTTGTGAAGGGATTCGTGCGGATTGCCGGTGTGCGCCGTGGTGCGCGCCCCTCGGGTTCGGGCTTCTTTGGGCCGCACGGGTGGCTTCCGGGTGCCTTACGGGCGTGTCGGAGGGTGCCGCACCCCGGATCCACTTCAGTTGGCCGATAGATGTGATCAGCTCCATATACCGCCAAACGTGACAAAACCGGCCAGCCCCGGAGGTACCCGTGATGCCCCATGTCCCAAGGCGCCCAGGAGCCGCCGCACGCTCGGCCGCGTTCCTCGTGAGCGGTGCGCTCGCCGTGACCGCGCTCGCCGGGTGCGGCTCCGACGACGACGCGAGCCGCCCCGCGGCGGGCCCCGACGTCGCCTCGGCAGCCCGTACGCACATCAAGGACGGCGGCACGCTGCGGTGGGCCGTCGACGACGTGCCGCAGACCCTCAACTCCTTCCAGGCCGACGCGGACGCGGCCACGAGCCGGGTCACCGGCGCCGTGCTGCCCTCGATGTTCCGGCTCGACGCGCAGGGCCGCCCGCAGGCCGACCCCGACTACCTGGAGAAGGCCGAGGTCATCAAGACCGAGCCCAAGCAGGTCGTGCTGTACAAGCTGAACCAGCAGGCGGTATGGAGCGACGGCCGGGAGATCGGCGCCGCCGACTTCGCCGCGCAGTGGCGCGCCCTGTCGGGGAAGAACAGCGCGTACTGGACCGCCCACAACGCGGGCTACAACCGCATCGAGAACGTCGAGCGCGGCAAGAACGACCTGGAGGTGCGGGTCACGTTCGCCAAGCCGTACGCGGACTGGCGCTCGCTGTTCTCGCCGCTGTACCCCAAGGACGTCATGGGGAGCCCGGACGCCTTCAACGAGGGCGCGCGCAGCAAGCTCAAGGTGACCGCGGGCCCCTTCGCGCCCGGCAAGGTCGACCGGAGCGGCAAGCAGGTCACGCTGGAGCGCAACCCCCGCTGGTGGGGCCGCCCGGCCAAGCTCGAGAAGCTGGAACTCAAGGCCGTGCCGCGCGACAAGCGGACCGCCGCGCTCGCCGCGGACAAGCTGGACCTCGCCGACGTCGACCCCGAGTCCGCCGAGCGCATCGCGTACGCCGCCCGCGAGAAGGGCGCGTCGGGCCCGCTCGCGCACGGACCCGGCGCCGACGTCACCTCCGGTGACGCGCTGCGCTCCTGGGCGCGGGCGCACAACGAGGACTGGGAGGTCGCCGAGGCGGAGCTCGAGGCCCGCGCGAAGACCCGCAAGGCCGTGGCGAAGTACGCGAAGGAGCAGGCGGGGCTGAACGGCTTCGTCGTCCGCAAGTCGCTCGAACCCGCCTACACGCAGCTCGCCCTGAACGGTTCGAGCGGTCCGCTCGCCGACGAGCGGGTGCGCCAGGCCGTGGCCCGCGCCCTCGACCGCGACAAGCTCGCCCAGAGCGTCCTCAAGCCGCTCGGTCTTCCGGCCACGACCGTCGGCAGCCACCTCGCCCTCTCCGGCCAGGCCGCCTACACCGACAACAGCGACGCGCTCGGCAAGCAGGACGCCGACAAGGCGCAGGCGCTGCTCGCGGAGGCGGGCTGGGTGCGCGGCGGGCCGCTCCAGGAGAAGCAGCAGAAGCCCAAGACCGCGGGCGGCAAGGCGGAGGGCGCCGCGGCCGAGTCCGGCGACGGCACGTACATCATGGGCGAGGACGACCAGAAGTCCGCGGACGACGCCAAGCCCGGCGACGCCGCGCCCCCGCTGCTGGGCCCCGGCGCCCTCGCCGCGGCCCAGCACTCCGCGCTGCTGCACCAGGCCGACGCCGCGAAGGTGCGCTCCGCCGAGCGGGAGGGCAAGCACGCGGGCGACGCCAAGCAGGGCGCGGCCCCCGGCGCGTACGCCCCGAAGGGGACCCCGGCTCCGCAGCAGGCCGCCGCCAAGGACTCGGGCGAGGCCGGTGGCAAGCAGGGCGCCAAGGCAGGGGCCGCCCCGGGGCAGCTCGCCAAGGACGGCAAGCCGCTGACCCTGAACTTCGTACTGCCCTCGGGACCCGACGCCGAGCAGCTGAAGTCCGTCGCCGACCGGATCTCGACCATGCTCCAGAAGATCGGCGTCCGCACGGACATCACGAAGGTCGACGACGAGACCTACTTCAAGGACCACATCGCGGCGGGCGAGTACGACCTGGCGCTGTACTCGTGGCCCGGCTCCGCCTACCCGGCCACCGACGCCCGCCCGATCTACGCCAAGCCGGTCCCGGCCGCCGACGGCGAGCTCACGGTCGAGCAGAACTACACCCGGGTCGGCACCGACCACATCGACCAGCTCTTCGACCAGGCCGTCGGGGAGCTCGACCAGGACAAGGAGCGCTCGCTCGTCCGGCAGGCCGACGAGCGCATCTGGGCCGCCGCAGGATCGATTCCGCTCTACCAGCGGCCCGAATTGGTGGCGACGAAGGCGAACCTGGTGAACGCGGGGGCGTTCGGCTTCCAGGAGCCCTCCTATGAGGACATCGGCTTCCTGAAGCCGGGTGCGAAGGCCGTCGGCTCACCCACGGAGGACGCTGGCTGACCTGCGGTTTTCCCGGACGGCCCGGCGCTTCGGCGGCGGTCCGTCCGGCCCGGCTGGGCCGGGGGCCGCGGGGCCACGTACCATGGGGTGAGGCCGTGGCGTGTCCAGCCCGGCAGGGCGCGTGTACCAAAGAAGTACGCGCAGCCGACCCTTCACTCCGGGAGTACGCCGCAATATGGCCACGCGCCACGACATCCGTAACGTCGCCATCGTCGCCCACGTCGACCACGGCAAGACGACCATCGTCGACGCCATGCTCAAGCAGGCCGGCTCCTTCGCCGCGCACGCAGCAGAGTCGCTCGACGACCGCATGATGGACTCGAACGACCTGGAGCGTGAGAAGGGCATCACGATCCTCGCCAAGAACACGGCGGTGAAGTATCACCCCAAGGACGGCGGCGAGGTCATCACGATCAACATCATCGACACCCCCGGCCACGCCGACTTCGGTGGTGAGGTCGAGCGCGGTCTGTCGATGGTGGACGCGGTGGTGCTCCTCGTGGACGCCTCCGAGGGCCCGCTGCCGCAGACGCGCTTCGTGCTCGGCAAGGCGCTCAAGCAGCGGCTGCCCGTCATCCTGTGCATCAACAAGACGGACCGGCCCGACTCGCGCATCGACGAGGTCGTCAACGAGACGTACGACCTCTTCCTCGACCTGGATGCCGATGAGGACCAGATCGAGTTCCCGATCGTCTACGCCTGTGGTCGTGACGGCGTCGCCTCGCTGACCAAGCCGGACGACGGCACGGTCCCGGCCGACTCCACCAACCTGGAGCCGTTCTTCTCCACGATCCTGGAGTCCGTGCCGGCCCCGACGTACGAGGAGGACGCGCCGCTCCAGGCCCACGTCACCAACCTCGACGCCGACAACTTCCTCGGCCGTATCGCGCTGCTCCGCGTCGAGCACGGCGAGCTGCGCAAGGGCCAGACGGTCGCGTGGATGAAGCGCGACGGCACGGTCCAGAACGTCCGCATCAGCGAGCTGATGATGACGGAGGCGCTGACCCGCAAGCCCGCGGAGGTCGCCGGCCCCGGTGACATCTGCGCCGTCGCGGGCATCCCCGACATCATGATCGGCGAGACCCTTGCCGACCCGGAGAACCCGGTCGCGCTGCCGCTGATCACGGTGGACCAGCCGGCGATCTCCATGACCATCGGTACGAACACCTCGCCGCTGGTCGGCCGCGGTGGCACGGGCAAGGGCGCGGACGCCAAGGCGGCCGTCAAGGACCGCAAGGTCACCGCCCGCCAGGTCAAGGACCGCCTGCAGCGCGAGCTGGTCGGTAACGTCTCGCTGCGCGTCCTGGAGACCGAGCGCCCCGACGCCTGGGAGGTGCAGGGCCGCGGTGAGCTGGCGCTGGCGATCCTGGTCGAGCAGATGCGCCGCGAGGGCTTCGAGCTGACGATCGGCAAGCCGCAGGTCGTCACCAAGCAGGTCGACGGCAAGACGCACGAGCCGGTCGAGCGCATGACCGTCGACGTCCCCGAGGAGCACATGGGCGCCGTCACGCAGCTCATGGGCGTCCGTAAGGGCCGCATGGACAACATGTCGAACCACGGCTCCGGCTGGGTCCGCATGGAGTTCGTCGTGCCGTCCCGTGGCCTCATCGGCTTCCGTACGGAGTTCCTGACGAACACCCGCGGTACGGGCATCGCCCACTCGATCCACGAGGGCCACGAGCCGTGGTTCGGCACGCTGACGACCCGTAACAACGGCTCGCTCGTCGCCGACCGTGCCGGTTCGGTCACCCCCTTCGCGATGATGAACCTCCAGGAGCGCGGTGTGCTGTTCACCGAGCCCGGCACCGAGGTGTACGAGGGCATGATCGTCGGTGAGAACTCGCGCGCCGACGACATGGACGTGAACATCACCAAGGAGAAGAAGCTCACCAACATGCGTGCCGCGGCCGCGGACAACACGGAGAACGTGGTCCCGGCCCGGAAGCTCTCCCTGGAGCAGTCCCTGGAGTTCTGCCGCGACGACGAGTGCGTCGAGGTGACCCCGGAGGCCGTCCGCATCCGCAAGGTCGTCCTGGACCACAAGGAGCGCGGCCGCAGCGCCTCGCGCGCCAAGCACAACTGACCTGACGGCAGTTCGGCCCGGTACCCCCGAAGGGGGTGCCGGGCCTTTTGCGTTCCCGCTACTCTTCACGCGGTCTACGCGCAGTGACACACCCGGCCGTGATGTCTCCCAACAAGGGGTCAAAATCCGGTCGAGCGCAAGTGATTAAGTCCACGCCGGAGTCCGGAATGCGGACGCCGATGGTCGATAGGTATGTAACACGTCCGTTTCGTGTCCCTCTATCTAGGATCTGTTTGTCCGGATTTTGGGAGAAGTACGCATCAGGTGTGATCGAACCGAGACCAAAAGAGTGTGGTCGCGGCAGCGGCTGTGGCTAATAGTGGTCCGCGTAGAGCTCGGGTCAAAGGGTCACGCGCTAATGGGGGGCGGCGACTCGCGAGCACGCTGAGGCAGCGTCAACTTCGCCGTCAGGGGTGTCGGCAGGGTGGCGACCTTCTGCCTCCACTTGCAGTGAACGAAGTGGACTCATGAGGAGGGGCCCATGTTTTTGACACTTCCTCAGGGGTGGGCTCACCCCAGCCGTTAGTCCCTCTCGTGCGCTTCGAGTGACGTACGCCGTGCGACGGCTGCCGGGCCGCTTTCACCTCCGACAGCCTCCAACACCTGTGAAATGGACGAATCATGACAAGTCCAATCGAGATTGAGGGCGCCGAGACCTCTTCCGCCTTGGACAAGGAGAGCGCGCCGCAGGGCGACGCGAAGGAGCCCAAGAAGCTCGAGGGGCGCAGCCCCGGCCAGTTGATGTGGCGGCGCTTCAAGCGGGACAGGACGGGCGTCCTGTCCGCCTGGATCGTCCTGGTGTTCTTCGTGATAGCCGCGCTCGCCCCGGTCATCTGCAAGCTGTACGGCAAGGACCCGTACACCTTCTACGGCCAGGACGACCCCACGCTCCTCAACGAGTTCAACCTGCCGGCGGGTCCCAACGGCGGTATGTCGCCCGAGCACTGGTTCGGCATCGACCCGAACTATGGGCGCGACGTCTTCGCGTATCTGCTCTACGGCATGCGTACGTCGCTCTACACCGCTCTGTGCGCGACGATCGGCATGGTGATCCTGGGTGTCGTGATCGGTCTGGCGGCCGGCTACTTCGGCGGCAAGATCGACTACTGGCTCGGCCGGCTCACCGACTTCATGATGGCGCTGCCCAACCAGCTGTTCATGGTCGCGGCCATGCCCGTCATCGTCACGGTCTTCGTCGCCCCGGACGAGGAGACGCCGGTCTACGTCCGGTTCCTCGCCATCACCGGCATCATGTGGCTGCTCACGTGGATGACCCTGGCCCGCCTGGTGCGCGCGGTGACGCTGTCCCTGCGAGAGCGGGAGTTCGTGGAGGCGGCGAAGGTCGCGGGCGCCTCCCCCTGGCGGATCATCCGCAAGGAGCTGCTGCCCAACCTGGTGACGCCGATCATCGTGCAGGGCACGTACCTGCTTCCCAGCACCATCCTCTCGGTCGCCTTCCTCTCCTTCGTCGGCGTCGGATATCAAGACCCCACGCCCGACTGGGGCTTGATGTTCGCGACCGCGGCGAAGATCTACGAGGTGGACCCGACCTACTTGTACTTCCCGGGTGTCGCCATGGTCGTCTTCTTCGTGGCGTTCAACCTCTTCGGTGACTCGGTCCGGGACGCCTTCGATCCCAAGACCGGACGCTGACCAGGCATCACCGAGGGTCGCTGCCACCCGGGCGCCGGACCGACACAGCCGGATGCGTCAGGCAGCACACAAGGATCACTACTCACAGGCAGGTGGATTCAACTCCATGAGCATCCTTCGTTCGCGTACGGCGCAGGCGACGGTCGTCGCCGCCGCTGTCGGCGCCCTCACGCTGACCGGCTGCAGCAGCGGCAGCAACGACAACGACAAGAGCGTGGGCAAGACCCAGAAGGACGCGAAGGCGCAGTCCCGGCCCGTCGTCATGGGTACCGCCCAGGACTCCCAGGGCCCGGCCGAGCCGGTCCCGGGCGCCAAGAAGGGCGGCGTCGCCCAGGTCTACCAGGAGAGCGACTTCTCGCACCTGGACCCGGGCCAGATATACGTCTCCGACGCCGGCCTGCTCTCCAAGCTCCTCTACCGTGGCCTGACCACGTACACCGAGGACGACAAGGGCACCCAGACGGTCGTCGGTGACCTCGCCAAGGACGCGGGCAAGTCCTCGGACGGCGGCAAGACCTGGACCTTCGAGCTGAAGGACGGCGTCAAGGACCAGAACGGCCACGTCATCACCTCGGCCGACATCCGCCACTCCATCGAGCGCATGTACGACCCGTTCATCACGGACGGTCCGGCGTACATCCAGCAGTGGCTGTCCGGCTCCGGCACCTCGTACCGCAAGGCGTACGGCGGCCCGTTCAAGGGCAAGCACCTGCCGGACTCGGTCCTGGACACGCCGGACGCCAAGACCATCACCTTCCACTTCAAGGAAGCCCACACCGACGTCCCGCAGGCCCTGGCCATGGCGGCGTACTCGGTCGTGCCCGAGAAGACGGACACCAAGCAGAAGTACGACCAGAAGCCGGTCGCCACCGGCCCGTACAAGATCTCCGCGTACAAGCCGGGCAAGAGCCTCAAGCTCGTCCGCAACGACAAGTGGGACGAGAAGACGGACCCGATGCGCCACGCCTACGTGGACGGGTTCAACATCGACTACAACGTCTCCAAGGCCGACCAGACCAAGACGATCCTGGCCGACCGCGGCGAGGCCAAGAACTCCCTGATGTTCACCGGCCAGATCGACGCCACCCAGCTGCAGAAGATCACGACCGACAAGGCCGTGATGAAGCGCACCGTCCAGGGCTACGGCCCGTACGTGTGGCAGCTGAACATGAACATGGACCGGATCAAGGACAAGAAGATCCGTGACGCCATCTCCCTGGCGATGCCGGCCACCGCGGCCGCGCACGCCGACGGCGGTGCCTACGGTGGCGACGCCGCCAACTCGCTGACGGCGCCGACGCTTCCGGGCTACAGCAAGTCGGACGACATCTTCAACCGCGGTAAGAAGGCGAACGGCGACATCGCCAAGGCGAAGAAGCTGATCGACGAGGCGGGCGCCAAGGGCAAGAAGCTCGTCTACGCCTACGCCAACGTTCCCGTCCGTGTCACCCAGGCGAACCTGATCATCAACAACCTGGAGAAGATCGGCCTCGACATCCAGAAGAAGGAAGTCGACAACGCCACCTGGTACGAGCAGATGGGCAAGGTCAAGAACGGCTTTGACCTCTACATGACCGGTTGGGGCCAGGACTGGGCCGACGGCAACACCGTCTTCCCGCCGACGTACGACGGCACCAACATCCAGGACGGCGGCTCCAACTACTCGCACGTGAACGACAAGCACGTGAACGAGGAGAGCGCCCGCATCCAGAAGATCGCGGACGCGGCCGAGCGCGCCAAGGAGTACCGCAAGCTCTCCAACTACATCTCGGAGAAGATCAACCCGGCAGCCCCGATCTACTACACCAAGATCTTCCAGATCGCCGGCTCCAACGTGGGCGGCCTGCGCTACTCGTCGGTCACCAACTACACCGACCCGACGCGCATCTACCTCAAGAAGTAGTCCGCACAAGGCAGTTCCCGGGGGCGGGAGAGCGGCGGAGCTCTCGCCCCCGGGCCGCCGCACAACGCCTCCTGGTCTCCCACCGCCGCCGTCCTGAGAGCAGCTTTCTGCCATGCTTCGATTTCTCATACGCCGGACGTCTGGCGCAGCACTCATCCTCCTGCTGATCAGCGCCTTCACGTTCTTCATGTACTTCGCCATCCCACAGGACCCGGCGACGCTCGCGTGCGGCAAGAACTGCACCCCGGACGCGCTGGAGCTCATTCACAAGAACCTCGGGCTCGACTCCCCGGTGCCGGTTCAGTACTGGAACTTCCTGGTCGGGATCTTCGCGGGACGTGACTTCGGGGTGGGCCACTGTGCCGCGCCGTGCTTCGGTGTCTCGTTCAGGAACAACCAGATGGTCTGGGACACGATGATGGACCGTCTCCCGCTGACCGTCTCGCTCATGATCGGCGGCATGGTCGTCTTCCTCATCGCCGGCCTCGGCGCGGGACTGCTCGCCGCCCGCTTCCGCGGCACCTGGATCGACAAGGCCGTCTCCGGCGCCTCGCTGGTGACCAGCTCGTTCCAGATCTACCTGCTCGGCCCGATCGTGCTGGGCATCTTCGTCTACAGCACCGGCTGGCTGAAGGCGCCCAAGTACGTGCCGTTCACGGAGAACCCGGGCTCCTGGTTCATGGGGCTGCTGATCCCCTGGGTCGTGATGGCGACGATCTTCACCGCCAACTACACCCGAATGTCGCGCTCCTCGATGATCGAGCAGCTCCAGGAGGAACACGTCAGAGCCGCCAAGGCCAAGGGGATGAGCAGTCGCTTCGTCTTCTTCCGGTACGCCTGGCGTGGCTCGCTCATCCCGATCATCACGATCCTCGGCATGGACATCGCGGCACTGCTCAGCGGCGGCATGGTCACCGAACTGACCTTCAACCTCGCGGGACTCGGCCGTCTGGCGATCGACTCGGTCACCAACAAGGACCTGCCGGTCCTCATGGGCGTGATGCTGCTCAGCGCCGCCTTCATCATCATCTGCAATGTCGTCGTGGACGCCCTGTACGCCGTGATCGACCCGCGCGTGCGGCTGTCCTAGGAGAACCCCAGTGACCACACTCACCAAGCCCGAGGACGCTCCGGCCCCGACCGGTTCCGACGCGTTCTTGTCGGTACGCGACCTGCGGGTGCAGTTCTCCACCGAGGACGGCGCCGTCAAGGCGGTGGACGGCCTCTCCTTCGACCTGGAGCGCGGCAAGACGCTCGGCATCGTCGGCGAGTCCGGATCCGGCAAGTCGGTCACCAACCTGACCGTGCTCGGCCTGCACTCCAAGACGAACACCACCATCGACGGTGAGATCCTCCTTGACGGCAAGGAACTTCTCACCGCCACGGAGTCCGAGCTGGAGAAGCTCCGCGGCAACAAGATGGCGATGATCTTCCAGGACTCGCTGACCGCCCTGTCGCCGTACTACACGGTGGGGCGGCAGATCGCCGAGCCGTTCCGCAAGCACACCGGCGCCTCCAAGAAGGAGGCCCGGGACCGCGCCATCGAGATGCTCGGGAAGGTCGGCATCCCGCAGCCCAAGCAGCGCGTCGACGACTACCCGCACCAGTTCTCCGGCGGTATGCGCCAGCGCGCCATGATCGCCATGTCGCTCGCCTGCAACCCCGAACTGCTCATCGCCGACGAGCCGACCACGGCCCTCGACGTGACCGTCCAGGCGCAGATCCTCGACCTGCTCAAGGACCTGCAGCAGGAGTTCGGCTCCGCGATCATCATGATCACGCACGACCTGGGTGTCGTCGCGAACA
Source organism: Streptomyces sp. NPDC002790 (assembly GCF_040295505.1). Taxonomy (NCBI): domain Bacteria; kingdom Bacillati; phylum Actinomycetota; class Actinomycetes; order Kitasatosporales; family Streptomycetaceae; genus Streptomyces; species Streptomyces sp. NPDC002790. The sequence continues at coordinate 14,124 of NZ_JBEOVM010000013.1, forward strand.
TGGCCGACGACCTGCTCGTGATGTACGCGGGCCGGGCCGTCGAGCGCGGAAGCGTGCGCGAGGTGCTCAAGAACCCTCAGCACCCCTACACCTGGGGCCTGTTGGGTTCGATGCCGCGCCTCACCTCGGACATCGACGAGCCGCTGATGCCGATCCCCGGTTCGCCGCCGTCGCTGCTGAATCCGCCCTCGGGCTGCCCGTTCCACCCGCGCTGCGCCTTCACCGACAAGGTGTCGGGCGAACGCTGCTCGGGCGAGCGGCCGCAGCTTCCGCAGGGTCGTGGCTCCGCCTGTCACCTGACGGCGGACCAGAAGCAGCAGGTGTTCATCGAGACGATTCAGCCCCGGCTGGGCTGAGCTGAAACCGGCGACTGGGGCATGACCATGAGCGAGAACAAGAGCAACACCACCACGGCGGTCGCCGACGCGATCCCCGACCAGCGCGACAGCGGTGCCGAACCGCTGCTCCAGGTCCGGGACCTGCAGAAGCACTTCCCGATCAAGGGCGGCTTCCCGATCCGCCGCACCGTCGGCGCGGTCAAGGCCGTCGACGGCGTGGACCTGGAGGTCTATGCGGGCGAGAGCCTGGGCCTGGTCGGCGAGTCCGGCTGCGGCAAGTCGACCACGGGCCGGCTGCTGACCCGCTTGTACGAGCCCACGCAGGGCACGATCACGTACAAGGGCCAGGACATCAGCCACGCGAAGCGCAAGCAGCTGGCGCCGATCAGGTCCGAGATCCAGATGATCTTCCAGGACCCGTACGCGTCCCTGAACCCGCGGCAGACGGTCGGTTCGATCATCGCGGGACCGATGGAGATCAACGGGATCAATCCGCCCGGTGGCCGCGAGAAGCGGGTGCGTGAGCTCCTGGAGATCGTCGGCCTCAACCCGGAGCACTACAACCGGTTCCCGCACGAGTTCTCCGGCGGTCAGCGCCAGCGCATCGGGGTCGCCCGCGCCGTGGCCCTGGAGCCGAAGCTGATCGTCGCCGACGAGCCGGTCTCGGCGCTCGACGTGTCGATCCAGGCGCAGGTGGTGAACCTCCTCCAGAAGGTTCAGCGGGAGATGGGCATCGCGTTCGTCTTCATCGCCCACGACCTGGCCATCGTGCGGCACTTCTCGCAGCGCGTCGCCGTGATGTACCTCGGCAAGATCATGGAGATCGCGGACCGCGACTCGCTCTACAACCGCCCGCGGCACCCGTACACGCACGCGCTGATGTCGGCCGTGCCGGAGGCGGACCTCGACGTCGAGAAGCGGGAGCGGATCCGGCTCGAGGGCGACGTGCCCTCGCCGATCTCCCCGCCGTCGGGCTGCCGCTTCCGTACGCGCTGCTGGAAGGCGCAGGACAAGTGCGCCACGGACGAGCCCCCGCTGGTCCAGCTCTCCGGCAACAAGGCAGGGCACCTCACGGCCTGTCACTTCCCGGAGGACCCGACCGTCGAGGCACGTGGGCAGGACATCGTCCTCGACCCCGCCCTCGCGGCCCTCGAGGGCGACGACAAGTCCTGACCTCCGCCCGATGCCCGGCCCTGGTGTTCTCACCGGGGCCGGGCATCGGCATGTCCGGACGCGGCACGCCCGCCCCCAGATGGGTGACAAAACAGGCGTAGTGGTCGACCCGCGGGTCCAATGGGCCCAAGGCTCGTCCCCGTAACGCCCTCTGGAGGACCCTGATGCGCCTCGGCCTGCGTACCGGTGCCCTGGCCGCCGCCCTGGTGCTGGCCGTGCCCTGGCTCGCGTCCTGCGGCGCCACCGCCACCGAGTCGGGTGTCGTGCGCGCGAAGTGGGGCGACCCGCAGAACCCGCTGGAACCCGCGAACACCAATGAGGTCAACGGCGGCAAGGTCCTCGACATGATCTTCCGGGGTCTCAAGATCTACGACCCCGTCACCGCCGAGCCCGAGTACGCCGTCGCCAAGTCGATCAAGAGCGACGACGCGCAGAACTTCAAGGTCACGCTGAAGGACGGCTGGAAGTTCGCGGACGGCACGAAGGTCACCTCGCAGTCGTTCGTCGACGCCTGGAACTACGCCGCCTACCTGCCGAACGCGCAGATCGGCGCCGACTTCTTCGGCTATATCGACGGCTACGACAAGGTCCACCCCGTGAAGGGGAAGCCCACGGCGAAGAAGCTGTCGGGGCTCAAGGTCGTCGACGACACGCACTTCACGGTCGAGCTCAACCAGAAGTTCTCGCTCTTCCCCGACATGCTCGGCTACGCCGCGTTCTCCCCGCTGCCGAAGAAGTTCTTCACCGACCACGACGAGTGGCTGGAGAAGCCGTTCGGCAACGGCCCCTACGAGGTGACCAACTACGAGCGCGGCGGCCGCATGAAGCTGCGGCTCAACCACGACTACAACGGTGCCAAGCCCCGCAACAAGGGCGTCGACCTGCTCGTCTACACCGACGACAACACCGCGTACACCGATGTCGTGGCCGGCCAGCTCGACGTGACCGACGCCGTGCCGGCCGAGCAGCTCAGCAATCTCCACAAGGACATCGGCAACCGGTACATCAACACTCCCGCCGGCATCATCCAGACGCTGATGTTCCCCATGTACGACAAGGAGTGGGCCACCGCCGACGCCCTCAAGGTCCGCCGCGGCATCTCGCTCGCCATCAACCGCGAGCAGATCACCGACAAGATCTTCCAGAAGACCCGGATCCCGGCCAAGGACTGGACGTCCCCCGTGCTCCGCAAGGAGGGCGGCTACAACCCCGACATCTGCGGCGACCGCTGCGAGTACGACCCCAAGAAGGCCAAGCAGCTGATCGACGAGGGCGGCGGCTTCCCCGGCGGGAAACTCGTCCTCAGCTACAACGCCGACACCGGCAACCACAAGCAGTGGATCGACGCCATCTGCAACAGCGTCAACCGGGTCATGGGCGACTCGAAGGCCTGCGTCGGCAACCCGGTGGGCACCTTCGCCGACTTCCGTACGCAGATCCAGAGCGGCAAGTTCAGCGGCCCGTTCCGCAGCGGCTGGCAGATGGACTACCCGCTGATCCAGAACTTCCTGCAGCCCGTCTACACCACGGGCGCCCCCAGCAACGACGGCAAGTGGAGCGACAAGCGGTTCGACGCGCTGATCAACAAGGCCAACGCGGACCCGGACCCGAAGAACGCGATCAAGGACTTCCAGGACTCCGAGCGGATCCTCGCCGAGCAGCTCCCGGCGATCCCCCTCTGGTACCAGAACGGCACCGCCGTCTACGGCTCCCGCGTGCACGACGTGAAGCTCAACCCCTTCAGCGTGCCGGTCTTCGAGGAGATGACCGTCAATGACTGAGAACCACGACCGCTCGGCTGACGTGAGGGAGGTGCCATGGGGCGTTATGTGATCCGACGGCTGCTGCAGATGATCCCGGTGTTCATCGGCACCACGCTGCTGATCTTCCTCATGGTCAACGTCATGGGCGACCCGACCGCGGCGCTCTGCGGCGACAAGGCCTGCGACCCGGCCACCCAGGCGGCGCTGCGCGAGCAGTTCCACCTCGACAAGCCGCTGGTGCAGCAGTACCTGATCTACCTCGGCAACATCTTCCAGGGCGACTTCGGCACCGCCTTCAACGGGGACTCCGTCGCCGACCTGATGCTGCGCGCCTACCCCGTCACCATCAAGCTGACGTTCGTGGCGATCGTCTTCGAGATCGTCATCGGCATCGGCCTCGGCGTCATCACGGGCCTGCGCCGCGGCAAGCCCATCGACACGGGCGTCCTCGTCCTGACGCTGGTCGTGATCTCCGTGCCGACGTTCGTGACCGGACTCGTCGCCCAGCTCCTGTTCGGCATGGAGTGGGGGATCGTCAAGCCCTCGGTGGCGTATGAGGCGCCGCTGAGCGAGCTGATCCTGCCGGGCCTCGTCCTCGCGTCCGTGTCGTTGGCGTACGTGACCCGGCTGACCCGGACCTCCGTCGCCGACAACGCCCGCTCCGACTACGTCCGCACCGCCGTCGCCAAGGGCCTGCCGCGGCGCCGCATCATCTGGCGGCACCTGCTGCGCAACTCGCTGATCCCGGTGGTCACGTTCATCGGCACCGACATCGGCGCCCTGATGGGCGGCGCCATCGTGACCGAGCGGATCTTCAACATCCGCGGCGTCGGCTACCAGCTCTACCAGGGCATCCTGCACCAGTCCTCGCCGACCGTGGTCGGCTTCGTGACCGTCCTGGTGATCGTCTTCCTGCTCGCCAACCTCATCGTCGACCTGCTCTACGCCGTCCTTGACCCGAGGATTCGCTATGCCTGAGCCCGTCACTCCGGTCACCGTCGAGGCCCAGCTGACGCCTGGGACGCCCGAGGGCGGCGGCGCCGAGGGGCCCGCGCGCTCCCTGTGGTCGGACGCCTGGCGCTCGCTGCGCCGCAACCCGGTCTTCATCATCTCAGCGCTGATCATCCTGTTCCTGGTCGTCGTCGCGATCTGGCCGCAGCTCCTTGCGAGCGGCGACCCCAACGACTGCGACCTCGCGCACGGCCAGGACACATCCACCTCGGGACACCCCTTCGGCTACGACGCGCAGGGCTGCGACCTGTACACGCGCACGGTCTACGGGGCCCGGGCCTCGATCACCGTCGGCGTCTTCGCCACCCTCGGTGTGGCCCTGCTCGGCGGGATCCTCGGGGCGCTCGCCGGGTTCTACGGGCGCTGGGCGGACGCCGTGATCTCCCGCGGCGCCGACATCTTCTTCGGCATCCCCGTCATCCTCGGCGGCCTCGTCCTGCTGTCGGTGGTGACGTCGACGACCGTGTGGCCGGTGGTCGGATTCATCGTGCTGCTCGGCTGGCCGCAGATCTTCCGTATCGCCCGCGGCTCCGTGATCACGGTCAAGGAGAACGACTACGTGCACGCCGCGCGCACCCTCGGCGCCGCCAACTCCCGGATCCTGCTGCGCCACATCCTGCCGAACGCCGTCGCCCCCGTGATCGTCGTCGCGACCATCGCGCTCGGCACGTTCATCGCCCTGGAGGCGACGCTCTCGTTCCTCGGCGTCGGCCTCAAGCCGCCCGCGGTCTCCTGGGGCATCGACATCTCGAACGCCGCCCCGTACATCCGCAACGCCCCGCACATGCTGCTGTATCCGGCGGGAGCGCTGGCCCTCACGGTGCTCGCGTTCATCATGCTCGGCGACGCGGTGCGCGACGCCCTCGACCCCAAGCTGAGGTAGCCGACCGTGGCGAACACGAACCTGTTGGAAGTACGCGACCTGCACGTCGAGTTCCGTACGCGCGACGGAGTCGCCAAGGCGGTCAACGGCGTCAACTACACCGTCGACGAGGGCGAGACGCTCGCCGTGCTCGGCGAGTCGGGAAGCGGGAAGTCCGTCACGGCGCAGGCCGTCATGGGCATCCTCGACATGCCGCCGGGCCGGATCGCCAGTGGCGAGATCCTCTTCAAGGGCAAGGACCTGCTGAACCTCAAGGAGGAGGAGCGGCGGAAGATCCGCGGCGCCGAGATGGCGATGATCTTCCAGGACGCGCTGTCCTCCCTCAACCCCGTGCTCACTGTGGGGGAGCAGCTCGGCGAGATGTTCGTCGTGCACAAGGGGATGTCCAAGAAGGCCGCGCGGGCCAGGGCCGTCGAGCTGATGGACCGGGTGCGCATCCCGGCCGCGAAGGAGCGGGTGAGCCAGTACCCACACCAGTTCTCCGGCGGTATGCGCCAGCGCATCATGATCGCGATGGCGCTCGCCCTGGAGCCCTCGCTGATCATCGCGGACGAACCGACAACGGCCCTCGACGTCACCGTGCAGGCCCAGGTGATGGACCTCCTCGCCGAGTTGCAGCGCGAGCTCAACATGGGGCTCATCCTCATCACCCACGACCTGGGTGTCGTGGCGGACGTCGCCGACAAGATCGCCGTGATGTACGCGGGCCGGATCGTGGAGACGGCGCCGGTGCACGAGATCTACAAGGCGCCCGCACACCCGTACACCAAGGGCCTCCTCGAGTCGATCCCGCGCCTCGACCAGAAGGGGCAGGAGCTCTTCGCCATCAAGGGGCTCCCGCCGAACCTCATGAACATCCCGCCCGGCTGCGCCTTCAACCCGCGCTGCCCGATGGCCCAGGACGTGTGCCGCACGGACGTCCCGCCGCTCGCCCGCGTCTCCGAGAACCGTCGCAGCGCCTGCCACTTCTGGAAGGAGACGCTCGATGCCGCAACACGGTAAGCACGTGAGCAAGGACGACCTGAAGCGCGAGGGCCGGATCGCCGAGCACCTCCTGCGCAAGGCGCACTCCGAGAACGACTACGCGGCGCACGGCTCGGCCTCCGGACACGAACCGCTCCTCCAGGTACGCGGGTTGACCAAGCACTACCCGCTCACCAGGGGCGTCCTCGTCAAGAAGCAGATCGGCTCGGTGAAGGCCGTCGACGGGGTGGACTTCGACCTCGGGCAGGGCGAGACGCTCGGCATCGTCGGCGAGTCCGGCTGCGGCAAGTCCACCGTCGCGAAGATGCTGGTCAACCTCGAACGCCCCACGGCCGGCGTCATCACGTACAAGGGCGAGGACATCACCACACTGTCCGGCCGCGCCCTGAAGGCCGTCCGCCGCAACATCCAGATGGTGTTCCAGGACCCGTACACGTCCCTGAACCCGCGGATGACGGTCGGCGACATCATCGGGGAGCCGTACGAGATCCATCCCGAGGTGGCCCCGAAGGGCGACCGCAGGAAGAAGGTCCAGGACCTGCTGGACGTCGTCGGCCTCAACCCCGAGTACATCAACCGCTACCCGCACCAGTTCTCCGGCGGCCAGCGCCAGCGCATCGGCATCGCGCGCGGGCTCGCGCTGCGCCCCGAGATCATCGTCGCGGACGAGCCGGTGTCCGCGCTCGACGTGTCGGTGCAGGCGCAGGTGGTCAACCTGATGGACCGGCTCCAGAACGAGTTCGACCTGAGCTACGTCTTCATCGCGCACGACCTGTCCATCGTGCGGCACATCTCGGATCGGGTCGGCGTCATGTACCTGGGCCGGATCGTCGAGATCGGCTCGGACGCCGAGATCTACGACCACCCGACGCACCCCTACACGCAGGCGCTGTTGTCGGCGGTGCCGGTGCCCGACCCGGAAGCGCGCGAGGGGCGCGAGCGCATCCTGCTCTCCGGCGACGTGCCCTCGCCCGCCAACCCGCCCTCCGGCTGCCACTTCCGCACCCGCTGCTGGAAGGCGCAGCAGCGCTGCGTGGACGAGGAGCCGCTGCTCGCCGTGCCCGAGGTCTTCCGGGGCGGCGACACCCCGGCCAGTCACCCGTCGGCCTGCCACTTCGCGGAAGAGAAGCAGATTGTGCCGACGGAGTAGGGGCCTGACGGGTCTTTACACGTCTTTACACGCAGGCAATCCGGCCGAAGCGGCGCCGATATGTCACCGCGTCAGAGTGTCTCGCGTACGGCCGTGCGGGTGCCGTGAGCCGGGCCGGAGCGCATGTCGCTCCGGCCCGGTTGCCGTAGGCCCTGGCCGACACGCCCTACAGCCCCAACGACCGCTTCAGGAAGTCGACCTGGAACAGCAGCAGGTTCTCGGCGACCTGCTCCTGGGGCGTCATGTGGGTCACACCGGACAGCGGGAGCACCTCGTGCGGGCGGCCCGCGGCGAGCAGCGCGGAGGACAGCCGCAGGGAGTGCGCCACGACCACGTTGTCGTCGGCGAGACCGTGGATGATCAGCATCGGCCGGTGCGGCTCGGCCGGGTCCGAGAGCCCGTCGTCCGTCACCAGGGAACTCTTCGCGTACGCCTCCGGGTTCGCCGCCGGATCGCCCAGGTACCGCTCGGTGTAGTGGGTGTCGTAGAGCCGCTGGTCGGTCACCGGGGCGCCCGCGACCGCCGCGTGGAACACGTCCGGCCGGCGCAGCACCGCGAGTCCCGCCAGGAAGCCGCCGTAACTCCAGCCGCGGATCGCCACCTTGGACAGGTCGAGCGGGAAGCGGTCCGCCAGCGCGTGCAGCGCGGTGACCTGGTCGTCGAGGGTGACGGTGTGGTCGCCCGCGATGGCCTTCTCACGGGCGGGCGAGATGCCGGGGGTGCCCCGGCCGTCCGCGACGATCACCGCGAAGCCCTGGTCGGCGAACCACTGCGAGGTCAGATGCGGGTTGTGCGCGGCCACGACGCGCTGCCCGTGCGGGCCGCCGTACGGGTCCATGAGGACCGGCAGCGGGCCGTCCCCCTCCTCGTAAGAGGAGGGCAGGAGAACAGCGCACGGGATGCCCTCGGCCTCCGTGAGCGTCAGGCGCGGGGTGAGCAGCGGGCGGTCGGCGTGCGAGACGACAGTGGCGACGTGCTTGCCCTCGCGCTCCACGCGCGCACGCGCGCCGGGTGAGTCGGGTGTCGCCGAGACGAGCACGCTGACGGAGCCGTCGCCGGAGCGCACCGCGGAGTGCACGCCGGGCTCCTCGGAGACGCGCCGCACCCCGAGCTCGTTGACCCGGTACACGTGCACCTCGCCGGTCTCGGGGGACGCGGCGTCGACCCCGGCAGAGGCGGAGACGAGCACGTCGCTCTCGCCCACGTCGAGCACCGCCCGGACGTGCAACTGAGATGTGGTCAGCAGCCGTTCGCCCACTGCGAGGACCCGCGCGCCGCCCTCGTCGGCGATCCGTACGAGCTGCCCGCTCGGCGACCAGCACGGCACACCGGGCAGCAGCTCCAGCCACACGTCGTCCTCGTCGGCGTGCACCATCCGCGTCGAACCGTCGTCCGTGTTCACCGCGAGGTAGAGCGCGCTGCGCTGGTCGCGGGCCTGGACCAGGAGCAGCGGGGCGCCGTCCGCCGACCAGTGCACGCGGGCCAGGTACGGGTACGCCCTGCGGTCCCAGGTCACCTCGTTGCGGTTGCCTTCGAGGTCGTACGCGAAGAGGCGCACCTCGGCGTTGGGCGTACCGGCGCGCGGGTAGGCGACGCGCGCCGGCTCCCGGTCCGGGTGCGCGGGGTCGGCGATCCACCAGCGCCGCACGTCCGCGTCGTCGGCGCGGGCCACGAGCAGCCGGTCCGAATCGGGCGACCACCAATGGCCGCGGAACCGGGACATCTCCTCGGCCGCGACGAACTCAGCGAGCCCGTATGTCACGGTCTCCGACTCCGGCTCCGCGAGCGCCCGGTCGTTCTCGCCCTCCGCGCCGACGACGCGCAGCGCGCCCCGGGTGACGTACGCGATGTGCCGCCCGTCGGGGGAGGGGCGCGGGTCCAACACGGGGCCCGGCACCCGGAGTTCCCGGGCGGTGCCCACCCGCAGCTCGGCCGTGAACAGGCGCCCCGACAGGGCGAAAGCGGCCAACTCGGCGGCGGCGTCCGTCGCGTAGCCCACGATGCCCGCGCCGCCCTCACGGCTGCGCTCGCGCCGGGCCCGCTCCGCGTCCGACAGCTTCTCCGCCGCCCCGCCGAGCAGGGCCACCGGGTCGGCGGCCACCCGCTCCTGACCACCCGCCACGTCAAGCACCCACAGCGCGTTCGCCCGATCGGTACCCGAGGAGGAACGCAAGAAGACGACACGCTCACCGTCCGGCGCCACCGTGAAGGCACGCGGCGCCCCCAACGTGAAGCGCTGGGTACGCGCGTGCTGACGGGGAAAGGTCTCGATGGTCATCCAGGCAGCCTAGGGCCTGCCGTTCGGATCAGGCCTGGCCCGAACGGCAGACTCCAGGGCTGTTCCGGCGGATCGGGCCGGCCACGGTCGACTGTCGTGTTCGGATCCGGCTGGAGGCGGGCCGCCGTGAACATTCGGTGCCGACGAGCGGGCGATGGTGCGTGCGCGCCCCCCGTGCGCTCCCGGTCGCATCGGGTGCTCCCTGATCGCGACTCGTGCGCGGGTACGGATAGTTATGATCGTTAGCGCTGTGTGGGTACGAGTCCGTCGGCGACCGGATCACTTTGGAGGAGGACCGCTGTGGCACTCTCGATCTCGGCCGTGGTGCTGTTCGCGATCATCGTCTTCATCCTGATCAAGAAGTCGGGACTGAAAGCGGGGCACGCGGTCGTGTGTGTGCTCCTGGGTTTCTACCTGGCGAGTTCGTCCGTCGCTCCCACGATCAAGGAGCTGACGACGAACGTGGCGGACATGGTCGGCGGCATCAAGTTCTAGCGACACCGGCCGTCGGCCCGGTGTCAGTGGGGCGTTCTACGCTATGGGCATGACGGAAATGCCAGGTAGGCGCCTGCTCCTCGTGCATGCGCACCCCGACGACGAGTCGATCAACAATGGCGCCACCATGGCCAAGTACGCCGCCGAAGGCGCCCAGGTCACGCTGGTGACCTGCACGCTCGGCGAGGAGGGCGAGGTCATTCCGGGCGAACTGGCTCATCTCGCCCCTGACCGGGAGGATCTCCTCGGCCCGCACCGGATCGGCGAGTTGACCGTTGCCATGAAGGAGCTCGGCGTCACCGACCACCGCTTCCTGGGCGGCCCCGGACGGTTCCGCGACTCCGGAATGATGGGCGCCCCGCAGAACGGGCGGGAGAGTGCCTTCTGGGCCGCCGACCTCGACGAGGCCGCGGCCCACCTCGTCGCCGTGATCCGCGAGACCCGCCCGCAGGTCCTGATCACGTACGACCCCGACGGGGGGTACGGGCACCCCGACCACATCCAGGCCCACCGCGTCGCGACGCGCGCCGTCGAGCTCGCCGCGGACGCCACCTTCCGGAGCGAGCTCGGGGAGCCGCACGCGATCGCCAAGGTCTACTGGAACCGCGTGCCGCGCACGGTCGCCGAGGAGCGGTTCCGGTGGCTCGCGGGCGTGCTCGACGCCACACCCTTCGACGTCGCCGCCGTGGTGGACGACGTGCCGGGCGTCGTCGCCGACGAGCGGATCACCGCGGCGATCGACGGGCGGCCGTACGCGGAGCGGAAGGCGGCCGCGATGCGCGCGCACGCCACCCAGGTCGACGTGCCGGAGGTACGCGGCGTCTTCGCGCTCTCCAACGATCTCGCGCAGCCGCTGTTCGACATCGAGTACTACGAGTTGGTGCGGGGCGAGCCCGGATCGCCTTACGAGAAAGACCTGTTCGAGGGCCTTGAGGGAGTGACCGAGCGATGAGCGGCGACAGGAACGGGCGGGCCGCGGCGGCCGGCGGCAAGGCGGCTCCCGGCGGGTCGGTGGCGCAGGGGGGCGACCTGCCCTTCAGTTTCGGCGGGTTCGGTGCGGGGCGGACGATCGTCCTGCTTGCCCTTTTCGTCCTCGGCGCGGTCCTCGCGGTCGGCGGGGCGCTCGTCCAAGGGGGCTGGTTCCCGGGCGGGTTGCTGCTCGCGCTCGTCGGGGCGGCCGGGCTGTTCCACGGAGGGGCGCGAATCGCGGGCGGTCGCGCGGGGGCGGTCGCGCCCGCGGCGGGCTGGGTGCTCGCGGTGATCCTGCTCACCGCGAGCCGTCCCGAGGGCGACTTTCTGTTCGGCGCGGGAGCCGGCTCGTACCTCTTCCTCCTCGGAGGGATGGCAGTCGCTGTGATGTGCGCCACCTTCTGGCTGCCCGGGCAACCACCCGCGCCCGCCGCCCGACTTGGGAAGTGACGTAGCACTTTGGGTCGTCGTGCGGCGCGTGCGGTTCCGGATTCGTCATCCGTCGCACAGTGACTTCCGGCGGCGGCCAGTATGGTGGTGCGCGCCGCCGAGCAGCCCGCGAGAGGTCGAGACGGGCGGCGGAGCCAACCGGGAGAACCTGCCTTGAGCCGTGAAACTGACAGTTCGTCCTCCGGGCCCCAGGGGCGCGGCGCTGCCGCCTACCCGTCGGGGACGCCTCCGTACGGATCGCCCGCGCAGGGCGCGGCGTCCGATGACGCCGGTCCGACGCCGCCGGGCGACCAGGATGCCCCGGAGTCACCCAAGACCGAGACGACGCTGACGACCCGGATCCGGATCAACATCCCCGGCTCCCGGCCGATCCCGCCGGTCGTCATGCGCACGCCGATGAGCGATGTCGACGGGGCGCCGAAGGGCGGTGCGGATCCGGTCCCCGGGGCTGCGGGTCCGCCCGCCGGTCCTACGTCGCGGGGCTCTGCCCCGGACCCCGCGCCTCAAGCGCCGGCGGGGCTTGAGGAGCCCACCCCCACTCCCGCGCCTCAGCGCGAGGAGCGGACGAGTGAGTGGTTCGCGCCGCGCAAGCCGCGTGGCGGTGCGGGTGGCGCGCCCACGCCGCCCGCTCCGGGATCCAACGGTGGCGGCCCGCCCGGTACTTCGGGTGGTACTTCGGGTGGCTCGTCCGGAGGGTTTGACGTGTCCGGTGCCGTGGCGGCCGGGCCCCTCGGCGCGGGCGGACCACCGGGACCCCGCGACGACCTGCCGTTCTTCTCCGCCAACGCCAACGCCAACGCCAACGCCAACCAGGACCCGGGCGCGCCCGACCGTGGCGAAGGGCCCACCGGCCCCACCACGGGCCCGGCCGCGGGCGACGGCCCGATGGTGCCGCCCGGCGTCCCCAACCCGCTGGTCCCCGGTGCCGGTCAGTCGCCGCCGCGGATGAGCGACGACACCGCGATCCTCACGCCGCAGAAGCCGGCCCCGGAGCCGCCCGCGGGCGGCAACACCAGGGGCAACAACGTCTCGGGTGACACGCTCACCAGCGGCATGCGCGTCGTCCCCTCGGAGGGTGGCGGCCCCAAGTCCCCCGGCGCCTCCGACCCGTTCCAGCAGGGCCCGGACGGCCCCGCGGTGCACACCCCGCCGAAGCTGCCCGACCCGGTGCCGTCCACCCCCGCGCCCAAGAAGAAGGGCCGCAACAAGCTGGTGCTGCTCGGCGTGGGCGTCGTCGTCGTGGCCACCTGCGCGTACGGCGCGGGCCTGTTGATGAACCACGCCGACGTCCCGAAGGGCACCACCGTCGCGGGCGTCGACATCGGTGGCGGCACCCGCGACGAGGCGACCAGCAAGCTCGAGAACGCCCTCGGCAAGCGCACCCAGCAGGCGCTGAAGCTGCAGGTCGGCGGCAAGACCGTGGCGATGCAGCCGGCCCAGGCGGGCCTCTCCTTCGACACCGCGTCGACCGTGGCCGCTGCCGCGGGAAGCGACTACAACCCGGTCTCGGTGATCGGCTCGCTGTTCGGCAACGAGCGGGTCGTGGCCCCGGTCATGCCCGTCGACGAGGAGAAGCTGGCCGCGTCCCTGCAGCGGGCCGCGGGCGGCGCCGCCGCGTCCGGCGACGGCACGATCAAGTTCGCGCCGGGCAAGGCCGTTCCCGTCTACGGCAAGACCGGCAAGGGGCTCGACCTCGCCCAGTCGGCCGCCGCCGTCAAGGACGCGTACAACGCGCAGGTCGAGACCGGCGCCTCCGGAGCGGTCCCGCTGGCGACGTCGACGCAGAAGCCGACGATCCCGGACGCCGAGGTCGACCGGAAGATGCAGCAGTTCGCCGAGCCCGCGATGTCCGGACTGGTCACGGTCAAGGCGGGTGGCGCCTCGATCCAGTTCGGTCCCGACAAGTCGCTGCCGAAGATCCTGAGCGTCCAGCCGGTCAACGGGAAGCTGGTCGAGAAGTACAACCTCCCGGTGCTCAAGCAGCTCTACGGCAACACCTTCGACGGCGTCCTGGTCACCCGCGGCACCGGCAAGAAGACGCCGGTCCAGCCCACGGACGTGGCCGCCGCCATCGGTAAGGCGCTGCTCGGCAAGACCGCGGCGGAGCGCACCGCGGAGATCCAGACGAACGCCGGATAGCTCGGCCCGCACACCCGCACACCCGCGCACCCGCGCACTCGCACCCGGGTCACGAGTCCCGCATGACATCCGTCATGCGGGACTCACGCTTGACGACACTGCCGCGCACCCCCGCCCAGCGGCGACGCTGAATGCCATGACGACACACGCAGCGGTCACCTTCAGCGGGGTGACGAAGACGTACGGCACCGTGCGGGCGGTCGACGACCTGGGCCTCGAACTGCACGCGGGCGAGACCGTCGCCCTGCTCGGCCCGAACGGGGCGGGCAAGTCCACCACCCTCGACCTGCTCCTCGGCCTGCGCCCCGCCGACACCGGCGAGGTCCGTGTCTTCGGCACGAGCCCGCGCGAGGCGATCACGGCAGGACGGGTCGGCGCCATGCTCCAGAGCGGCGGCCTGATGGACGAGGTGACCGTGCGCGAACTCGTCCGGCTCGGCTGCGCCCTGCACCCGAAGCCGTACCCGGCCGACGAGGTGCTGGCCCGCGCCGGACTCACGCAGATCGCCGACCGCAAGGTCAACAAGCTCTCCGGCGGCCAGGAACAGCGCGTCCGCTTCGCCCTCGCCACGGCGGGCGACAGCGACCTCATCGTCCTCGACGAGCCGACGACCGGCATGGACGTGAGCGCCCGGCAGGCGTTCTGGGCGACCATGCGCGAGCAGGCGGACCAGGGCCGCACCGTGCTGTTCGCCACGCACTACCTGGAGGAGGCGGACGCGATCGCCGACCGTGTCCTCGTGCTGCACCGCGGCCGCCTCCTCGCCGACGGCACGGCCGCCGAGATCAAGGCGAAGGCGGGAGCGCGGCGGGTCTCCTTCGACCTGGAGGGCGCGATCGACGAACCCGCCATCAAGGGCCTCCCGTTCCTGACCGGCGTATCCGTCAGCGGGCAGACCGTCCGCATCCAGTCCACCGACGCCGACGCGACCGTGCACGCGCTCTACGGACTCGGCGTCTACCCGCGCAATCTCGAAGTCGCCGGACTCGGCCTGGAACAGGCCTTCGTGGCGATCACCGAGGCCGAGGAGGCCAAGACCCGATGAACGGCATGAACAGCCTGATCAAGCTCGAACTCACCCGCGCCCTGCGCAACCGGAAGTTCCTGTTCTTTTCCGTGATCTACCCGTCCGTCCTCTTCCTGCTGATCGCGGGCAAGGCGGACAGCACCAGTATGGTCGACGGAACGGGCCTGAACGTGCCCGCGTTCATGATGGTCTCGATGGCCTCCTTCGGGGCGCTCACCGCCGTCCTCATGGGCAACAGCGAGCGCATCGCGAAGGAGCGGGAGAACGGCTGGGTGCGGCAGTTGCGGCTCACCCCGCTGCCCGGACGCGGCTACGTCCTCGCGAAGACCGCGAGCGCCGCCGTCGTCTCGCTCCCGTCCATCGTGGTCGTCTTCGTCGTGGCCGCGGCCTTCAAGGACGTACGGTTCGACGCCTGGCAGTGGCTCGCGCTCACCGGTTCGATCTGGGTCGGCAGCCTCGTCTTCGCCGCGCTCGGCGTGGCCATCGGCTATCTCGCCTCCGGCGACGCCGTCCGGCCGATCACGATGATCACGTACTTCGGGCTCTCGATCCTGGGCGGCCTGTGGATGCCGACGACCGGATTCCCGCAGTGGCTCCAGAACATCGCGGAATGGCTGCCCACTCACGCGTACGCTGCCCTCGGCCAGGCCATCGAGCTGGGTGGCGCCCCCGAGGCCAAGGACGTCGCACTGCTCGTCGCGTACTTCCTGCTCTTCGCGGGAGGCGCGGCCTGGCTGTACCGGAAGGACACGTTGAAGGCGTGAGCGAGCCAGGGGAGTGGGCGGAGGCCGGCCGAGCGCCGTCGAACCGACGCGAGTTGTTCGTGAAAGCGCTGTGGATCGGCGTGTGGCTGGTCTTCCTCGGCGACCCGGTCGGCGACCTGGCGGCGGGCCACCACAGCACGGTGGGCACCGTGTTCGGCTGGGCGGGGCTCGGCGCGTTCACGCTCACGTACCTGGTGCTGGTGTTCCGGCACACGAACCGCCCGTTCGCCCGCGCCGTCGTGGTCTCGGTGCTCGGCCTCCTGCCCGTGCTCGCCTGCGTGCTCTGCCTGACGCTCGGCGAGTCCTGGCTGGTGCTCTTCGTGTACGTCGCCGTCGGCTGCGGGGCCGTGCTGCCCATGCGGCAAGCACAGATCATGATCCTCGTGGTGACCGGCGTGATGGTGGCGCTCGCCCTGCACCTCGGGGCGGGACCCGACATCGGTCTGGTCGTCTCCGCGCTGCTGGGCGGCTTCTCCATGACGGGCGTACGCCGACTGGTGCGCACGACACGGGAGTTGCGCCAGGCGCGCGCCCGGGTCGCCCAGCTCGCCGCCAACGAGGAGCGCCTGCGCCTCGCCCGCGACCTGCACGATCTGCTCGGCCATTCGCTGTCGCTGATCACGCTCAAGAGCGAGCTCGCGGGGCGGATGCTGCCCGACCACCCCGACAAGGCGGCCGACCAGGTAGCCGACATCGAGAAGGTCAGCCGGCAGGCCCTGGTCGACGTGCGCGAGGCCGTCAGCGGCTACCGGCGCGCCCGGCTCGCCACCGAACTCGCGGGCGCCCAGGCCGCGCTGACCGCGGCGGGCGTCGCCGCGGACGTGCCGTCCGAGACCCCGGAGCTGCCCGAGACACCCGAGTCGGCGCTCGCCTGGACGCTGCGCGAGGCCGTCACCAACGTCGTACGGCACAGTGGCGCACGGCGCTGCGTCATCGAGGTCACCCGGCGTCAGACCCTCGAAGGACCCCAGGTCGAACTGACCGTGGAGGACGACGGCTCCGGCCCGTCCGGGACGCCGCCGGGCAACGGCCTCACCGGCCTCACCGAACGACTCACCGCGGTCGGCGGCACCCTGGAGACGGGCGCGGCACGCGGGGGAGGCTTCCGTCTGGTGGCCCGGGTCCCGGCCGCCTCCGCGGACGTCTAGGATCCGCCGCATGAGCGTGATCAAGGTGCTGTTGGCCGAGGACCAGTCCATGGTGCGCGAGGCGCTCGCCGCGCTGCTCGGACTCGAGGCGGACATCGAGGTCGTCGCGCAGGTGGCGCGCGGCGACGAGGTCCTGGCCGCGGCCCGCGCGCACGCCGTGGACGTGGCGCTCCTCGACATCGAGATGCCGGGCTGCACGGGCATCGAGGCGGCCGCCCAACTGCGTGCGGCGCTCCCGGGGTTGAAGGTCGTCGTACTCACCACCTTCGGTCGGCCCGGCTATCTGCGCAGCGCCATGGAGGCGGGCGCGGCCGCGTTCCTGGTCAAGGACGCCCCGGCCGCGCAACTCGCCGACGCCGTACGGAAGGTGCTCGCGGGCGAACGTGTCATCGACCCCACGCTCGCCGCGGCGGCCCTCGCGGAGGGCGCGAACCCGCTCACCGACCGCGAGCGCGAGGTGCTGCGCGCGGCGGCGGACGGCCGCACCAACGCGGAGCTGGCGACCGCGCTGCACCTGTCGCAGGGCACGGTCCGCAACTACCTGTCGATGGCGATCCAGAAGCTGGCGGTCCGCAACAGGGCGGAGGCGGTGGCCGCGGCGCGGGACAAGGGCTGGCTGTGACTCCCGGCGGCCCGGCGGCTCAGTTCAGCATCGCGCGGGCCGCCCGCGCCTGCTCCCGCACCGACTCCGCCGCCGTCTCGTCGACGGCCCCGACCACGTCCGCGTACGCCTCCAGCTCCACCGCCCCGGTCACGAAGTCCGCGCGGCGTACGAGGAGCTGGGCCCGCTCGTAGCGCAGTCGCGCCGGGTGGGCGGGCAGCAGCAGCGACAGTTCCACGGCCCACAGCGACACGTCGGAGCGCTCGGGCCGCGTCGCCGCCCAGGCCCGGATGTTGTTGAGGATCCGCAGCACCACGTCCAGCGGATCGGCGGGCCGCAGCATCGACGGATCCAGCGGGCCGCCTGTCGCCCCCGCCACGAGCGTCTGCGCGTCGGACCCCGTAAGGACCCGCCCGCCGTCGAACGGATCGGCCAGCACCTGCTCGTCGGTGGGGCCGAAGCCGACCACGAAGTGCCCCGGCAGGGCCACCCCGCACACCGGCGCGCCCGCCCGCCGGGCCACCTCCAGCCACACCACCGACAAGAGGATCGGCAGCCCTCTGCGGCGCCGTACGACCTCGTGCAGGAGGGACGACTCGAGCCGCTGGTAGTCGTTCGGCGTGCCGTGGAAGCCGGCGCGTGCGCCGAGCAGCTCCGCGCACGCGGTGGCCCAGCCGTGCGGCGACCCCGGCCGGTACGGCAGCCGACCGGCGAGCTCGTCCAGCTCGATCTGCACGGCGTCCATGCCGGCCTCGTCGAGCGAGGCGTCGCCCTGCGCGGCGAGCAGCAGACACAGCTGCGCCAGATCGGGCCGCTCGGCCCGCGCCTCTTCGGCGAACCGCCGCCGCAGTTCCGTGGAACGGGGGGAAAGGTGGGGGGACATACGTGCCTCGTGCCCTTTCAGGCCGATCGCTACATCGATCAGTACGGCATTCGTCGCTACGGCATCAACCGTCACGCCGTTCCGGAGCACGGTAGTGGTGGTACGCGTGATGCGTGGCGAAACCCATGCGGTCGTAGAGGGCGTGTGCACCCGCGTTGTCCGCCTCGACCTGGAGCCAGGCCGCCGACGCGCCCTCGTCGAGCGCCTGCCGGGCGAGCACCGTCATCACGTCCGTGGCGAGTCCCCTGCGGCGGTACGCAGGGTCGACCTCGACGGCGGCGAACCCGGCCCACCGCCCGTCGACCACGCACCGCCCGATCGCGGCGGGCACGCCACCGTCGCCCGGCACGGTCGCGAACCACACCGAGGGGCCGGCGCACAGCACCTTCAGCGCGACCTCGCTCGCCCCCTTGCGCTGGTACCGCGCGAGCCACGCCTCGTCCGGCTCGCGGCTCAGCGACACGTGCGGCGCGTCCGGCGCGTCCCCGATGGGCGCGAGCGCCGCGATCCGCAGCTCTGCGCTCACCTCGCGCGCCCACCCGCGCTCCTCAAGCCCCGCGCACAGCACCTCCTGCGCCCCCTCGGCCCCGGTCGCCGTCTGCGCGTACGCCGGTAGGCCACGGGCCGCGTACCACTCCTGTACGCGGCTCAGCGCGTCGTCGAGCGGACGGCCGGGATCCCCCAAGGGGAGTACGGAGTTCGCCCGCCGGGTGAAACCTTCGGAGGCGCGCAGCTCCCACTCGCCGAGCCGCTCGCTCTCGATCGGCTGCCACGCGCGCGAGGCGACGCGAGCGAGCTCCGGGTACGTGGCCGAGGGGCCGCGGCGACGCGCGGGCGCGGCCGGCACGACCTTCCCCGCGACCAGCGTGGACTCCTCGATCCGCACACCTTCACCGTTTCTCCGTGTGACGAGGAGCACACCATCGTTCCACGATGTGAGAACTCCGACGGTGTCGGTGAACTTTCGACCCGCGGAACCGTCCCCGCTCACCCGTCGCACAGAGACGCGTTTCCCCACGTCATCACCTGAAATGCGAACTTCCAGGCGTCCGCCCGCAGTGAATTCCACAGCTCGCCCCACCCCTCCTGTTCGGATCATGGCCAGGAACGGAGATACTAGAGGCGGGCATCGACGACGCCGCGCTCCCGCGCGCCAGGCGGCGGAGCCTGCGGAGGCCCGCCAGCGCCCTATCGAGGAGGAACGACAGCGTGACCTACGTCATCGCGCAGCCTTGTGTCGACGTCAAGGACAAGGCGTGCATCGAGGAGTGCCCGGTCGACTGCATCTACGAGGGCAAGCGGTCCTTGTACATCCACCCGGATGAATGCGTCGACTGTGGCGCCTGTGAGCCGGTCTGCCCGGTCGAGGCGATCTTCTACGAGGACGACACTCCTGAGGAGTGGAAGGACTACTACAAGGCGAACGTCGAGTTCTTCGACGATCTCGGTTCGCCCGGTGGTGCCTCGAAGATGGGCCTGATCGACAAGGACTATCCCTTCATCGCCGCGCTGCCGCCGCAGAACCAGTAACCGTCAGCGGTACGCACAGGCGCTGCCCCGGTCCCGTACGGCTCTGACTGCCGTACGGGACCGAGGTATTTGTTCCACCACCCCGTATGAGAGCGAGCTGACCGTGTCCACCGTCCCGGCCCCCATCGACCGCCTCCCCGCCTTCCCCTGGGACAAGCTGGAGCCGTACAAGAAGACGGCCGCGGCGCACCCGGACGGCATCGTCGACCTCTCCGTCGGCACGCCCGTCGACCCGGTGCCCGAACTGATCCAGAAGGCGCTGGTCGACGCCGCGAACTCGCCGGGCTACCCGACGGTCTGGGGCACCCCCGAGCTGCGTGACGCGCTCGTCGGCTGGTGCGAACGCCGCCTCGGCGCCCGTGGCTTCGACCACACGAACGTCCTGCCGGTCGTCGGTTCCAAGGAACTGGTCGCCTGGCTCCCCACCCAGCTGGGCCTCGGCCCGGGTGACAAGGTCGCGTACCCGCGCCTCGCGTACCCGACGTACGAGGTGGGCGCCCGGCTGGCCCGCGCGGACCACGTCGTCTACGACGACCCGACCGAGCTCGACCCGGCCGGCCTGAAGCTCCTGTGGCTCAACTCCCCGTCGAACCCCACGGGTCGGGTCCTTGGCAAGGACGAGCTGAAGCGCATCGTGGACTGGGCGCGGTCGCACGGCATCCTGATCTTCTCCGACGAGTGCTACCTGGAGCTGGGCTGGGAGGCCGACCCGGTCTCGGTCCTGCACCCGGACGTCAACGGGGGCTCGCACGAGGGTCTGGTCGCGGTCCACTCGCTCTCGAAGCGCTCGAACCTGGCGGGTTACCGTGCGGCGTTCATCGCTGGCGACGCCTCGGTGCTCGGCCCGCTCCTCCAGATCCGCAAGCACGGCGGCATGATGACCTCCGCGCCGACGCAGGCGGCGGTCGTCGCGGCGCTCGGCGACGACGAGCACGTGCGGGTGCAGCGCGAGCGTTACGCGGCTCGCCGCGAGGCGCTGCGCTCGGCTCTGCTGGCCCACGGCTTCCGCATCGAACACAGCGAGGCGAGCCTGTACCTCTGGGCCACCCGCGACGAGTCCTGCTGGGACACGGTGTCCGCCCTGGCCGACCTCGGCATCCTGGTGGCCCCCGGCGACTTCTACGGCGAGGCGGGCACCACCTTCGTCCGCGTAGCCCTGACAGCCTCGGACGACCGAGTGGCGGCGGCGGTGGCCCGGCTGGCCTGAGGGGTGGTGGGGGCCTGCCGGCTCCCACCACCGGGCACCTGTGGGCTCCGCCCGTGGGCGGAGCCTCACGAGCCGGGGCCTCACGAGCCGGGGGCTCCGCCCGGGGGCGTCGGCTCTCGCTCAAGAGCGGGGTTTGATCCACCCACCGCCACGGTGCAGTGGACCGCCACCAGGCTGCCCGCCCATCTCCCACCCACCCGCCCCCTCCGGGAGCGTCGGCCCGACGGGGCACCGCCACCGCCTGGGTAACCCGCCACTCAGGCGTACGGGTGGCCGCCACCCCCGCCTTGGGCAATCTGCCGCCACCCGCCTCCCTACCGGTTGCGGTCGACCACCCCCGCCTTGGGCAATCTGCCGCCTTGGGCGGCAGGGTGGGCAAGGCGGCACCCCGGTGCCGCGCACCCATACGACAGGCCCCGGCCACGGCACGGCCCGGCAGCAAAACGGGGCACCAGGAGCAGAACGCTCCCGGCACCCCGTTCAACCAAACCGGCGGTCAGCCGATCGGCAGGTTGCCCAGCGCCCCGGTCGGCAGGCCACCACCACCCACCGGCAGCCCACCATCCGTCGCGGTCTTGGTCGTCTCACCGAGCACGTCACCCGCGCTACCGGCCGCCCCACCCGCGGCCTCCTGTGCCGCCGGCGTGGCGGTCTTCGCGCCGGAGCCCACGACCTTGCCCGCCGCCGGCACGGCCTTCTGGACGGCCTTGCCGCCGGTGGCACCGGCAGCACCGGTGGCATGCCGCGCCGCGCCGTCGACGGTGCCGCCCACGTTCGCACCGTCCAGGGCGGTCACACCGCCCAGATCGGTCGTGGCCGGAAGGGCGACGGCGCTGGCGGAGCCGGCCGCACCGACCACGGGCGCCGCTCCTGCCGCAACGAGCAGCGCGGCGCGGGCGATCCGACGGGTCAGGGGGAGGGACATGATGCTCCTTAGACGGGAGAGAACGTTTGGCGCCCGGTTGCCGTGCGGCGATCGGACGCCGTGACAACAGCCCCAGCCCCCAGGAAGGTTGCGGGTCGGAAACGTAAAGGGTTCGTAATGCGTCGCATTATCAGTTGTGGGCAGAAACGGGCAAAGTGCACGCATCGCCGCCCTCTGCAGAACCCTTACGCCGCCCTGCTCACAAGGGTCTTGGGGGCAGCGCCCCACCTCACCCGAAGGTGCCCTCTCGACGTCCACCCAGCATGATCCGCGTTACCCGTTCGAGTGAGCGCCCGGACTACTGCCCAGTGACGATCCGGACCTCACCGACGGTCATCGAGGCCGCGGGACCGGACCGGCCACCCCGCTTCGCGGAGGACACCTTGCGCCAGGTGTCCCCGGACCCACCGGCGGCCCACTCGCGGCCCGCGTAGGAGACCCGCTCGATGCGCAGCGTCGAGGAGTTGGCCACCGCCCACTGCGCCAGCTCCCAGCCGCGCTGCCGCTCCCCGCCCTCGGCCGAGTCGACGGCGGCAGGCACGGGGACGCGGACGGACCTCTCGCCCGACCCTTTCGCGGACGCCACGTCCCGCCCGAAGTCACGGGCGAGCGCGGCCCGCACGCGCGCGGGGTCGCCGGACCGCACACCCTCGCCACCGAGCGCCCGCCCGTCGCAGGTGAGCGACGCGGCGGCGCGACCGGTCAGCGAGGCGGCCAGCAACGTCGCGTCCGGCTCGTGCTTCGCGTACGCCTGCGGAAAGCCGCTGCGCTGCACGCGCTGCGCGGCCGCGGTCAGCGGGAGCCGCGAGTAGCCGGGGATCTGCGCCAGGTGCGAGTAGAAGCGCTCGGAGGCGTACGCCGGATCCATGATCTGGTCCGCGGTGCCCCAGCCCTTCGTGGGCCGCTGCTGGAACAGGCCCAGCGAGTCCCGGTCGCCGTAGTCGATATTGCGCAGCCCCGACTCCTGCAGCGCCGTCGCGAGGGCGATCGTGACGGCGCGCTCGGGCATGCCGTGCGAGGTGCCGACGGCCGCGATCGTCGCCGCGTTCACCGCCTGCTCGGAGGTGAACTCGTACGTCGCCCCGTCCCCCTCCCCGTCCGCCGAGATGACCGTGCATCTCGGCTTGGAGCGGCCCCCGGTCGCGTACTGCACCGCCATGTACGTGGCCACAGCGAGCAGCACGACGACGGCCGCGCCGATCCGCAGGAGGCGGCCGCGCCGGACGAGAGTGGGGGGCTCAGGCACGCGTCCAAGGTACTGGAGTCCACTGACAGGCCCCTCGTCCCACGGGTATTAGGCTCGACGCCATGGACCGCACCCCCCTTGACCTCACCCAGGACGCCGCGCGCCTCACGGCGCAGCTGGTCGACTTCGCCTCGCCGAGTGGCAGCGAGAAGGAGCTCGCCGACGCGATCGAGGAGGCCCTGCGGGAGCTGCCGCACCTCACGGTGGACCGGTACGGCAACAACATCGTGGCCCGGACGAACCTGGGGCACGACGAGCGGATCATCCTCGCGGGACACATCGACACGGTCCCGATCGCCGACAACGTGCCCTCGCGGCTCGACGAGGACGGCGTCCTGTGGGGCTGCGGCACCAGCGACATGAAGGCGGGCGTCGCGGTCCAGCTGCGGATCGCGCGGACGGTCCGCGAGCCCAACCGCGACCTCACCTTCGTCTTCTACGACAACGAAGAGGTCGCCGCACACCTCAACGGGCTCGGGCATGTGGCCGACGCCCACCCCGACTGGCTGGAGGGCGACTTCGCGATCCTCCTGGAGGGGACGAACGGCGACGTGGAGGGCGGCTGCCAGGGCACCCTGCGCGTCATCCTGAAGACCAAGGGCGAGCGGGCCCACTCCGCGCGCGCGTGGATGGGACACAACGCCATCCACGCTGCGTCCCCCATCCTGGAGCGCCTCGCCGCCTACGAGCCCCGCAAGCCGGTCGTCGACGGCCTGGAGTTCCACGAGGGCCTCAACGCGGTCCGTATCGAGGGCGGCGTCGCCACCAACGTCATCCCGGACGAGTGCGCCGTCACCGTCAACTTCCGCTACGCGCCCGACCGGTCGATGGCGGAGGCCGAGCAGTTCGTCCGCGACTTCTTCGCCGGCTGCCCCATCGAGGAGATCGTCGTCGACGACCACACGGGCGGCGCCCGGCCCGGCCTGAACCATCCCGCTGCCGCCGCCTTCGTGGCCGCCGTGGGCGGCGAAGTACGCCCGAAGTTCGGCTGGACCGACGTCTCCCGCTTCAGCGCACTCGGCGTTCCGGCGGTCAATTACGGCCCCGGCAACCCGATCTTCGCGCACAAGATCGACGAGCGGGTCGATACCTCGCTCATCCTGGAGGGCGAGAAGCGCCTGGCCGCCTGGCTCACCGCTTCCTGATACGTCCAGGTCCCTCGTATGTAACCCGCGTAGACCTACCCTTGCTCTACGTAAGTGCGTGCTGTGTCTCCCCGGTGGGTAACCCCCGGACCCCAGCACGAAATGCACGCAGGAAGGGAGCAGACGATGAGCAACCCGGAGGGCAAGCGACGTCCCGTGGAGCAGCGGACGGGGCCGGTGGTCCGGCGCCGTGACCAGATGCAGCCAGGGACGAGCGACCAGCGTCTGCTCGACACCGAAGGCCCCTCGGGGTGGGTGCACACCGACCCGTGGCGGGTCCTGCGCATCCAGTCGGAGTTCATCGAGGGCTTCGGCACGCTCGCCGAACTGCCGCCCGCGATCAGCGTGTTCGGCTCGGCGCGCACCCCGGAGGACTCCCCGGAGTACGCGGCGGGCGTCGCCATCGGCAAGGCGCTGGTGGAGGCCGGGTTCGCGGTGATCACCGGTGGCGGCCCCGGCGCCATGCAGGCGGCCAACCAGGGCGCCGTGGAGGCCAAGGGCACCTCGGTCGGCCTCGGCATCGAGCTGCCCTTCGAGCAGGGCCTCAACCCGTACGTCGACCTGGGCCTGAACTTCCGCTACTTCTTCGTACGGAAGACGATGTTCGTGAAGTACGCCCAGGGCTTCGTGGTGCTCCCCGGCGGCCTCGGCACCCTGGACGAGCTCTTCGAGGCGCTCACCCTCGTGCAGACCACGAAGGTGACGCGCTTCCCGATCGTCCTCTTCGGCTCGCAGTACTGGAGCGGTCTGGTCGACTGGCTGAAGAACACGGTGATCGCCCAGGGCAAGGCCTCAGAGGTGGATCTGATGCTGTTCCACATCACGGACGACGTGGAGGAGGCGATCACGCTGGTCACCAAGGAGACGGGCAAGTAGGCCCCTTCAGCGGGCCGTTACGCGAGTCCCCGGCGGGCGACCGCCGGGGGCCGGTGTCCCGCGATGGACGCCACCATGTCCAGCACCTGCCGCGTCTCGGCGACTTCGTGCACCCGGTAGACCTGCGCCCCGAGCCAGGCCGACACCGCGGTCGTGGCCAGCGTCCCGATGACGCGCTCCTTGACCGACTTGTCGAGGGTCTCGCCCACGAAGTCCTTGTTGGACAGCGAGACGAGCACCGGCCACCCCGTGTCGACCATCTCCGGAAGCCGCCGCGTCGCCTCCAGGGAGTGCCGCGTGTTCTTACCGAAGTCGTGGCCGGGATCGATCAGCACGGACTCGCGCGGCACCCCGAGGGCGACGGCCCGCTCCGCGTATCCGACCGTCACATCCAGAATGTCCGCCATCACGTCCTCGTACGTCACCCGGTGCGGGCGCGTGCGGGGCTCGGCGCCGCCCGCGTGCGTGCACACGAGGCCCACCTGGTGGCGCGCCGCGACCTCCGCGAGCTTCGGGTCGACGCCGCCCCACGCGTCGTTGAGCAGATCCGCGCCCACCTCGCACACGGCGTCGCCGACCTCGTGCCGCCAGGTGTCGACGCTGATGATCACGTCGGGGAAGCGGCGCCGCACCTCGGCGACGAAGCCGACGGTCCGCCGCGCCTCCTCCTCGGCGGTGACCTCCTCGCCGGGTCCTGCCTTCACGCCACCGATGTCCACGATCATGGCGCCCTCGGCCACCGCCTGCTCGACGCGGGCGAGCGCGGGCTCGTCCCGGAACGTGGCGCCCTGGTCGTAGAACGAGTCCGGGGTCCGGTTCACGATCGCCATGATCACCGGCTCGTGCGCACCGAATTCGTGCTGGCCCAGCCTGAGCATCCCCTGTGACTCTCCTTCTCGTTCCTGGTTGAGCGTCGTCTGCGACCTTAACTGTCAGTGCGGCATGGCACGATCGAAGCCTGACGGTTGAGGGCCGCACGGCCCGTTCGGACCCAGGGGACGGCAGACATGGTCATGTTCTTGTTTCTGGTCGCCGCGCTGGTCGTGGTGATCGCGGCCGTGACGTTCGCGGTCATCGGCGGCGGCGACAGCGGGGCGCTGCGCGACGAGCCGTCCCAGTTCTACGCGGACCCGCTGCCGCCCGACCGCCCCCTGGCCCCGGCCGACCTGGAGGCGCTCCGGCTGCCCACGGCGGTGCGTGGCTACCGGATGGCGGAGGTGGACGAGGCGCTGGACCGTCTCGGCGCCGAACTGGCCGAGCGGGACGCGCGCATCACGGAGCTGGAGGCCGCCCTCACCTCGGCCCACACCCGGGCCGGCCCGCAGCCGAAGGAGCGGGGCCCCGACACGGGCTACGCGCCACCTGGTGAGTACGGGTTCGGATACGAGACGGGGGAGGGGTTCCGGTGAGCGAGCCGACAGGGGGAGCCGTCCCGGGCCCCGACGGAAAGCCGCGCTGCCCCTGGGGTCTCTCGACCGAGGACTACGTCGCGTACCACGACGAGGAGTGGGGCCGCCCGGTCCACGGCGACGACGCGCTGTTCGAGCGGCTCTGTCTGGAGGCTTTCCAGTCGGGCCTGTCCTGGATCACGATCCTCAGGCGCCGCGAGGGCTTCCGCGCCGCGTTCTCCGGCTTCAAGATCGCGGACGTGGCGGCCTTCACGGACGCCGACCGCGAGCGCCTGCTCGCCGACGTCGGCATCATCCGCAACCGCGCCAAGATCGACGCGACGCTTGCCAACGCGCGCGTGCTCGTGGACTGGTCGCCCGGCGACCTGGACAAGCTCATCTGGTCGTACGCGCCGGACGCCGTCACCCGCCCGGCCCCGAAAGAGCTCGGCGACGTGGCGGCGATCACCGACGAGTCGAAGGCGCTCTCCAAGGAACTCAAGAAGCGCGGTCTGCGTTTCGTCGGCCCGACGACGGCCTACGCGCTGATGCAGGCCTGCGGCCTGGTCAACGACCACCTGGCGGACTGTGCGTACCGCGCCCCATAGGGGCGCGGGGCCGCACGAGCGCACGGCACCGGCGACGCCAGGGGACCGCTCACCGTCCCAGGTACACCGGCTGCTCCTTCGCCAAGAAGGCCCGCACCGCGATGGTGTGGTCCTCGGAGGCGCCGGCCCGCGCCTGCAGCTCGTCCTCCTTGTCGAGCGCCTCGTCGAGGGAGTGGTCCCCGGCGAAGGCGACGGACTCCTTCAGCGCGGCGTAGGCGACGGTCGGGCCCTCGGCGAGGGTGCGCGCCGTCTTCCTGGCCTCTTCGGCGAGCTCGGCGGCAGGCACGAGCCGGCTCGCGATCCCCAGCTCGTACGCCTCCTGGGCCTTCAAGGAGCGCGGGAAGAGCAGTAGGTCGGCCGCGCGGCCGGGGCCGATCAGGCGCGGCAGCGTCCAAGAGACCCCGGAGTCGGCGGTGAGCGCCACGCCCGCGAACGAGGTGTTGAACGACGCGCTGTCCGCCACGATCCGGTAGTCGGCACAGAGCGCGAACCCGAACCCGGCACCGGCCGCCACGCCGTTCACCGCGGCCACCACGGGCTTCGGCATCTGGGTCAGGGCTCGCACGATCGGGTTGTAGTGCTCGCGCACCGTGCTCATGGTGCGGCCCTCGCCGGACTCCTGGTCCGCGAGCAGCGAGCCGACGTGCTCCTTGAGGTCCTGACCCACGCAAAACGCCCGGTCGCCGGACGCAGTCAGAAGCACCGCCCGTACCGTCTCGTCGGCGGCGGCCGCCTGCACCGCGTCGCGGAGTGCGACCTTGGCCTCGGTGTTCATCGCGTTCATCGCCTCGGGGCGGTTCAGCGTGATCGTCGCGAGCCCGTCGCTCACCTCGTAGAGCACGGTGTCGGCCATGGGACTCCTCCTATGCGGTCGCTCAGTCGTCCGTGCTCAGCATGACGTAGATCACGACCCATGGAACGCTCTCGGCATGTGACCTGCGTCTAACGAATTGGCCTCAGCCGGGGTCCGAAGATGGCGCAGTATCGCAGTCGGATCCCCGAATTGAGGGGTTTTGGTCGAGCGCGTTGTGCAAGCGATGCCGACCGATGTTGGTCATCGGGTCCCGCGATGCGGGATAATGACCTGGAAGCAATGTGTTCGATGCCGGTGACGTGTGCCCACTCTGAGGGCCGTCGGCTGACGATGAGCTGGTTTCAGGAAGGGGAACGAGCATGGCGGCCATGAAGCCGCGGACGGGTGACGGCCCGCTCGAGGTGACCAAGGAGGGGCGGGGCATCGTCATGCGCGTTCCGCTCGAAGGCGGCGGTCGGCTCGTGGTCGAGCTGACGCCGGACGAGGCGAGCGCCCTCGGCGACGAACTGAAGAAGGTAGTGGGCTGACACCTTCTGCATCCGCGTCCATGCCCCGCCGAGGCGGGGTTGGGCCGGTCGTCGGCTGACGCGCGAGCGACCATACCTTTTCGACTGCCCCGGCACCCATGTGGTGCCGGGGCAGTCGTGCGTGCGGGCGGTCGTGTGGGCAGAGGGCAGAGGGTCCGGGGTGTCGCCGCGCCCGGGTCAGCGCTTCACGGCACAGAGCAGCCCGTCGCCGACCGGCAGTACCGAGGCCATCAGCTCGGGGCTCTCCCGTACGGCCCGCAGGAGCTCGCGCTGGCGCACCACTTCCACCGGCTGCGGCCCCGCGTCGACGGTCCGCCCTTCGGCGAGGACCCCCTGGAAGACGACCAGGCCACCGGTCCGGAGCAGGCGCAACGATTCAGCGAGGTAGTCGAGGCACTCCATCCGGTCGCCGTCGCAGAAGACCAGGTCGTACCCGCTGTCGGCGAGCCGCGGCAGCACATCGAGGGCGCGGCCCGGGATGAACCGGGCCCGGTTGGTGGCGAAGCCGGCCGCGCGGAACGTCTGGCGCGCGAACTGCTGCCGCTCCGGCTCGGGATCGACCGTGGTGAGCACGCCGTCGGGCCGCATCCCGTGCAGCAGGTGGAGCCCGGACACGCCCGTGCCCGTACCGATCTCGGCGACGGCCTTCGCCCCTACCGTGGCAGCGAGCATCCCCAACGTCGCGCCCGCGCCGGGGGACACCGGGCACAGCCCTGCCTCGCGGGCCCGGTCGCGGGCCCAGCGAGTCGCGTCGTCCTCGGCGACAAAGGCGTCGGCGAACGCCCAACTCGTCTGCCGGTTGCCGGTAATGGCCCTCTCCCGTCCCCGTGGATGCCTGCGCGTGACTTTATCCGTTGGTGGCGGGAACTCGCAGATGGGACCGCGCGTTTGAACAGGCAGGGGGAAAGAGCAGGCTGGACAAGGGGAACACCGGGGAAGAACGCGATGGCGGCAGCCGTGCGGGCGGCGGTCGAGAACCGACCGGCAAATCTGAGTAAAAACGCTTATCCGGAGCTAACGGACGGAGTGGTTATGGTAGGTGCTCCACTGGACACCACCAGAGCCGATAGGGGAGGTGCGGCTGCGCCTGTGGATCGGAGAGGAAGGCTTCGGCGTCTTCTCAGGTCGGCGGGTGAGCCGAAATCCGTGACCAACACCGCTGACCGAATCCGCACCGTTGACTCCGCACAGACCGCGACCTTTGCCGCCGATGCGGACTCGCAGGCGTGGACTCCCCCCTCGTGGGAGGAGATCGTCAGCACGCACAGTGGCCGCGTCTACCGTCTCGCGTACCGCCTGACGGGGAACCAGCACGATGCGGAGGACCTCACACAAGAGGTCTTCGTCCGTGTCTTCCGTTCGCTCTCGACGTACACGCCCGGCACCTTCGAGGGCTGGCTGCACCGCATCACCACGAACCTGTTCCTCGACATGGTCCGTCGCAAGCAGCGCATCCGTTTCGACGCGCTGGGTGACGACGCCGCGGAGCGGCTGCCCAGCAGAGAGCCGTCACCGCAGCAGGTGTTCAACGACGCGCACTTCGACGCCGACGTCCAGCAGGCGCTGGACACCCTCGCGCCCGAGTTCCGCGCCGCCGTCGTTCTGTGCGACATCGAGGGCCTCTCCTACGAGGAGATCGCCGCGACCCTCGGTGTGAAGTTGGGCACGGTCCGCAGCCGTATCCACCGAGGCCGTTCGCAGCTGCGCAAGGCGCTGCAGCACCGCTCGCCCGAAGCCCGCAAGGAGCGCCGCACGCTCGCGGGCGCCGGTCGGACGGGGGCCTTCCCTGTCCTCGGAGGAGGGGGCGCGACCGCGTGAGTGGATCACGTCTCAATCCTGCCGAACGCCAACAGACCGCGGCCGACGAACACCTGGGGGACAGGCTGGCCGCCCTGGTCGACGGCGAGTTGGACCACGACGCCCGTGAGCGCGTCCTCGCGCACCTGGCGACCTGTGCCAAATGCAAGGCCGAGGCCGACGCCCAGCGCCGCCTCAAGAGCGTCTTCGCGCAGGCAGCCCCGCCGCCGCCCTCCGACAGCTTTCTCGCCCGCCTCCAGGGACTGCCCGCAGGAGGTGACAAGGGCGGTGGCACCCCACCGTTCGGGGGAGGCGGATTCGGCAGTGGCCGACCCCTCGGCGGAATCCGGGGCTTCGGCCAGGGAGTCTTCGACGTAGACCCGGAGCCCTTCGGCTACGCGCCCTCCGGCGCGCACGCCGCCGTCCTCCCCAGCGACCAGCACGGCTTCCGCATCCACGAAGTGGCCCGCGCCGACCGGCACGAGAGCGACCGGGGCTCGCGCTCCCGCCGCTTCGCTTTCGCCGCGGCCGGTGCGGTGTCGCTCGCCGCGATCGCGCTCGGCGGGGTGACGACCGCGGCTCCGGTCGACAGCTCCGACGCGCGCGGTGGTGGATCCGGCAGCAATGTCACGCCGCTGCGCAGTCAGTCGTCGGGTGCCGCCGCGGCTTCGGACACGCAGCGCCGCAGGTCGGGTTCCTCGCTGCTCGGTCAGCGCGGGGGCGCCCTCGCGGCGCCGGTCTCGCCGACCGGGGCGGGAGCGCCGCTGCTGCCGGGCGGGGGCCATGCGGAGAGTGCGGGCTATCCGTTCTCGACGCCGTTGTTGGCCGGTGCGGCCCGTATGTCGCCTCTCATACGTCCCACCGCCGCCCCCGCTGTCGCGGTCTCGGTCGCGCCACGGCCCACCGGATCGCCCTCGGCCTCGTCCGACGGCATCGCCTTCGGGGCGACAGGGCCCGGCCTTACCGCTGCCTCGGCTTCGTCGCCGACCGCGTCGTCCCGTCCTTCGTCGCTGCGCTGACACTCTCTGCGCCCGCGCCGTCGAACCTGGTTGAATCCAGGTGAGGC
This sequence comes from Streptomyces sp. NPDC002790, assembly GCF_040295505.1. Classification (NCBI taxonomy): domain Bacteria; kingdom Bacillati; phylum Actinomycetota; class Actinomycetes; order Kitasatosporales; family Streptomycetaceae; genus Streptomyces; species Streptomyces sp. NPDC002790. The sequence continues at coordinate 45,309 of NZ_JBEOVM010000013.1, forward strand.
GGTGCGGTGCCGGTGCCGTGGGCCGTGGGCCAGGTGTGGGGAGAGCGGCGGGTTATGGACGAGGCCGAAGGCGGGTCGGTGGGCTGCGGCGCGGCCGGAGCTGTCCCTACGCCACGGGGCTCCGCCCCGGACCCCGCTGCTCAATCGCCGCAGGGGCTTGAGAATACCGACCGGCCGCACGGGCTTGAAGAGCCTGCTCAATCGCCGCAGGGGCTTGAAAATACCGACCGGCGGCACGGGCTTGAAGATACCGACCGGTCTCAGGGGCTCGAAAAGCCTGCTCAATCGCCGCAGGGGCTTGAGCAGGTTCGGTCTCGGTGTAAGCGTCGGCTCGTGCTCGGGGCCGTTGTCGTCGCCCTCGTCGCCGGAGGCGTTGGTGGGGGGATCGGGGAGTATATGGAGCGGGTCGGGGTCGGGGCGAGCATTCAACTGCCGCAGGCCGGCGTCGAGTCCACGCACCGGGATCCCGGCAGCGTGGCAGGTATCGCGGCGCGCACCCTGCCGGGCGTCGTCACCATCCACACCTCGGGTTCTTCGGAGCAGGGCACCGGCACCGGCTTCGTGCTCGACGGCCAGGGACACATCCTCACGAACAATCACGTCGTCTCGCCGGCCGACTCCGACGGTGAGATATCGGTCACGTTCTCCAGCGGTGAGAGCGCCCGCGCGGATCCGGTCGGGCACGACAACGGCTACGACCTCGCCGTGATCAAGGTGTCCGGGGTGCACGGGCTCAAGCCGCTGCCGCTCGGCAACTCGGAGAACGTGCAGGTGGGCGACCCGGTCGTAGCCGTCGGCGCCCCCTTCGACCTGGCGAACACGGTCACCTCCGGCATCATCAGTGCCAAGGGCCGGCCCGTCACGGCGGGCGGCGGGAAGGGCGACGGAAGCGACGTCAGCTACGTGGACGCGCTACAGACCGACGCACCCATCAACCCGGGCAACTCGGGCGGCCCGCTGGTCGACGGGAAGGCCCGCGTGATCGGCATCAACAGCGCGATCCGGTCGGCCGACACCGGCGGTTCGGAGCTGCCGGAGGGGCAGTCGGGCTCCATCGGCCTCGGCTTCGCGATCCCGGTCAACCAGGCGAAACGCGTGGCGGAGGAGCTGATCAACGCCGGGCGGGCGACACATCCGGTGATCGGGGTCACCCTCGACATGGACTTCTCGGGCGACGGCGCCCGCGTCGGCTCGAAGGGCAACAGCGGCGGCTCGGCCGTCAACCCGGGCGGCCCCGGCGCCAAGGCGGGCATCGAGCCGGGCGATGTGATCACCGAGGTCGACGGCGTCCGCGTGCACACCGGCCAGGAGTTGATCGTCAAGATCCGTACGCACCGCCCCAAGGACAAACTGGTTGTCACGGTCGAACGGGACGGAAAAGAGCGGGAAATGTCGCTCGTTCTCGGTTCCGCCGACGACGGCTGACCGACATCTGACCGGTTCTTGACCGGTCATGGCGTGGGATGCGAGATCCTGGAGGTGGTCCGGTGGCTACCGAATGGACAGGTGGGCCGGGTACCGTGGACCGGGTCCGCTGCCGGACCCTGCCGAAGACCTGCTGCTGATGTTCGACCGCGGGCCGAGGACACGCTAGGAGTGCAAGGTGTTCAACGATATTGGCCCGCTGGAGGTCGTGGCGATCGTCGTGCTGGCCGTTCTCGTATTCGGCCCCGACAAGCTCCCGAAGGTCATTCAGGACGTTTCACGCACCATCCGTAAGATCCGGGATTTCTCGGACAGTGCGAAGCAGGACATTCGCGACGAACTCGGCCCGGAATTCAAGGATTTCGAGTTCGAGGACCTGAACCCCAAGACGTTCATCCGCAAGCAGCTGGACAGTGACGAGCTGGGGCTCAAGGAGATTCGCAACGGCTTCGACCTGAAGAAGGAAATGGCCGACGTCTCCGACGCGGCGCGCACCGTCGGCGAGCTGGAGGACTCCGGATCGTCGAGTCCGTCCGGCGGCGGTGGCCGCGTGGACATGCAGAAGCGCCCCGAGGCGGTCGACATGAGCAAGGCTCCCGAGAAGTCCGGGAAGCCGGCCGCCATCGACCCGCCGCCCTTCGACGCGGACGCGACCTGAACCACCCCGAACCACCCCGAACGCGGCTGAACCACGCCTGACGAAACCGGGCCCCGCGGACCCGGTGTGGCATCCTGCCTTCTTGTTGCGCGGAGCGGACGTGAGGACGCCCGAGGGGGGCGGGCCGCGCCGGTCCGTAACTGACGAGGAGGCGGCCGGGTACATGGAGACGACGAGTCGGGTAGGCGCGCAGGCGCCGGCCACCGAGGGGGCCGGCGAGGCCCTCGCGGCCCGGCGCACGGTCGACGGCTACCTGCTGGCGCCCTTCCCGTGGTACGGCCTCGACGAGGCCTTCACGGGACCGCGTTGGCTGATGCAGGTCGGCACCACGGCGGACGGTTCCGTCGAGCACGGTTCGATCGGGCACGGTGACGAGCCCTCCGTACGCAGCGAGCTCACCGAGGACAGCGAGCGGTTCGCGGCCGTGGTGACCGTCGCCGCCAATCCGGTACGGCGCACCGCCGACGGTACCGGCGTCCTGGAGGCCACGTCCGTCTCCTCGGCGGCCTGGCTCGCCGGCGTCGGGCTGCTCTCCTACACCTGGCCGGTGCAGATGGACCACACACTGCGCGACGACTGGCTGGAGCAGCAGACCGAGACGGCGTGGGTGCTCGCGGACGATCTCGCGTCCGACGACTGGGCGACGCTGACGCTGCCGGTGGACGGGGTGCCGACCCCGTTCCACTACCGGGAGTCCGAGTACGGCTGGGTGCTCGCAGGATCCACGCAGGCCGGGGTGCACCTCGGCGCGTACGGGCGCGGCATGAGTGCGTACGGGCTCGGGTTCTCCGTCGTGAAGGACATCGCGGCGCTGGAACCGGAACCGGAACCGGACGCGTAACGAAGAACGGCGGGCCGCCCGGGATGGGCGGCCCGCCGTTCTGTTCGTGTCTCAGAGACACGATGGGCGTCTCGTCAGAACTTGTTGCGCGGCGTGATCCCGAGCGACATGCCCGAGAGGCCGCGCTGGCGCCCGCTGAGCTTGTCCGCGATCTCGCGCAGCGCCGAGCCCGCCGGGGACTCCGGGTTGGTGAGCACGATCGGCCTGCCCTCGTCGCCGCCCTCGCGCAGGCGTACGTCGATGGGGATGGAGCCGAGCACCGGCACCTCGGCGCCCGTGGTCCTGGTCAGGCCCTCGGCGACCAGCTTCCCGCCGCCCGTGCCGAACACGTCGACCATCTCGCCGCAGTGCGGGCAGGGCAGCCCCGACATGTTCTCGACGACGCCGACGATCTTCTGGTGGGTCTGCACGGCGATCGAGCCGGCCCGCTCGGCGACCTCGGCGGCGGCCTGCTGCGGCGTGGTGACGACCAGGATCTCGGCGTTCGGGACCAACTGGGCGATGGAGATGGCGATGTCGCCGGTGCCGGGCGGCAGGTCGAGCAGGAGCACGTCCAGGTCGCCCCAGAACACGTCCGCGAGGAACTGCTGGAGCGCGCGGTGCAGCATCGGTCCGCGCCACACGACCGGCGCGTTGCCCGGCGTGAACATGCCGATCGAGATGACCTTCACGCCGTTCGCCGACGGCGGCATGATCATGTCCTCGACCTGGGTGGGCTTGCCGTCGGCGCCCAGCATGCGCGGGATGCTGTGTCCGTAGATGTCCGCGTCGACGACGCCGACCTTCAGGCCGTCGGCGGCGAGCGCCGCCGCCAGGTTCACGGTCACCGAGGACTTGCCGACGCCGCCCTTGCCGGAGGCCACCGCGTACACGCGCGTCAGCGAGCCCGGCTTGGCGAACGGGACCTCCCGCTCGGCGGTGCCGCCGCGCAGCGCGGTCGCCAGCTCCTTGCGCTGCTCGTCGCTCATCACGTCGAGGGTGACGTCGACCCGGGTCACGCCCTCGACGGCCGCGACGGCGTCCCGCACGTTGTTCTCGATCGTCGAGCGCATCGGACAGCCCGAGACGGTCAGATACACGGTGACCGCGACACTGCCGTCCGCACCGATGTCCACCGATTTGACCATCCCCAACTCGGTGATGGGCCGGTTGATCTCGGGGTCGTTCACTGTCGCGAGTGCCTCGCGCACCGCGTCTTCCGTAGCCATGCACCCGAGTCTACGGCGGGGTAACCCGCACCCGGAAAGCCCTGTCACCGGTCGTCTACGTCACGTCCCCGCGTCCGCTCGGCGGGGAATACGCCGGGCCCCCGACCGGACTGCCGCTGTTCCTCCATCTCCTTGATGAGGTCCTGCAGCTCGGAGCGGATCCAGTCGCGCGTCGCGACCTCGCCGAGGCCGATCCGCAGGGCCGCCATCTCGCGGCTCAGATACTCGGTGTCGGCGATGGAGCGCTCGTTCTGTTTGCGGTCCTGTTCGAGGTTGACCTTGTCGCGGTCGTCCTGCCGGTTCTGCGCGAGCAGGATCAGCGGGGCGGCGTACGAGGCCTGCAGCGACAGCATCAGCGTCAGGAAGATGAACGGGTACTGGTCGAAGCGCAGATCGGGGGGCGCGACGATGTTCCACACCACCCACACGACGATGAGCACCGTCATCCAGACGATGAACCGGCCCGTCCCCAAGAAGCGTGCGATGCGCTCCGAGAGCCTGCCGAAGGCCTCGGGATCGTAATCGGGGATCAGCTTCCGCTTCGGCGCGAGCGGCTGGTCGAGCCGGATGCGCGGCCTGCGCGGGGCGTCGCGTTCGCGTTCCTCAGTCGGCATGGTTCACCTCCCCGGTGAAGGGGGTCCCACCTGCTGGAACGAAGCCGAAGGCCCGGGGGTGGAACTCCTGCTCGCGCCAGTCCTCGGGCAGCATGTGGTCCAGTACGTCGTCCACGGTCACGGCGCCGAGCAGCGAGCCGCTGTCGTCGACGACGGGCGCGGCCACCATGTCGTACGTCGCGAAGAACCCGGCGATCTCCGGAAGCTGCGCCTGGGGGGTCAGTGCCTGCAGATCTTCGTCGAGGATCGAACTGACCATCGTGTACGGCGGGTCGCGGAGCAGCCGCTGGAAGTGGATCGTGCCCAGGTACTTGCCGGTCGGCGTCTCGTCCGGGGGCCGGCACACGTACACCTGCGCGGCGAGCGCGGGGGACAGGTCGGGATTGCGGATGCGGGCGAGGGCCTCCGCGACCGTCGAGTCGGGGCGCAGCACGATCGGCTCGGTCGTCATCAGGCCGCCCGCGGTCCGGTCCTCGTACGCCATCAGGCGCCGCACGTCCGCCGCCTCGCTGGGCTTCATCAGGTCGAGGAGGCGTTCCTTGTCGTCCTCGGGGAGTTCGCCGAGGAGGTCGGCGGCGTCGTCCGGGTCCATCTCCTCCAGGACGTCGGCGGCGCGCTCCTCCTTCAGCTTGCCGAGCACCTCGATCTGGTCGTCCTCGGGAAGCTCCTCCAGGACATCGGCCAGGCGTTCGTTGCTGAGCGCCGCGGCGACCTCCGCGCGGCGCTTGGGGGAGAGGTGGTGCAGGACGTTGGCGAGGTCGGCGGGGCGCAACTGCTCGAACGTGGCGAGCAGGCTCTCCGCGCCCTGTCCGTGCTCCTCCAGGTTGAAGCCGTCGACGCCCGACCAGTCGACGGTGATCGTCTCTCCCTTGGCGCGCCGGAACGCGCCGCGCTTCGGGGAGTTCTTCCGTACGAAGACCCGGTCGATCTCCCAGTCGCGGCGCGCGGGCAACTGCTGGATGGAGACGTCGAGGACGGTGACCTCCTCGTCGCTCTCCACGAGCCGTACGCGCCGGTCGAGCATCTCGCCGAGGACCAGACGCTCGGTGGGCCGCTGTTCGAAGCGGCGGACGTTGAGCACGCCGGTGGTGATGACCTGGCCCGATTCGATCCCGGTGACACGGGTCATCGGCAGGAAGATCCGCCGCCGGGTCGACAGTTCGACGACGAGGCCGAGCAGCCGCGGCGGTCTGCGGCTCACGCGCAATATCGCCACCAGGTCGCGTACGCGACCCACCTGATCACCGTTCGGGTCGAAGACGGCGATGCCGGAGAGGTGCGACACGAAGATCCGGGGAACGCCTCCAGCCATACCGTCGCGCGCCTCCTTCCGTTCCTCATTCCCATTCATCCGGATATACGGGCAATTTCCCGCCCAGGCTAGCCGTTCCCCGTTCCCCGCGCCTTTGCGCGTCGGCCACCTGCCCCGGCGGGTAACCGAAGATCGCGGGGGTACGCTGCCGTACCTGCCCGCACCCCAGCTGCCGTACGAGAGGTAGTCCGCCCGTGACCCTGCGCCCCCTCACCCGACGTAGCCGCAGGACACTCGTGGTGGGCGTGATGTGCACGGGGCTCGCGGTGGGCCTCGCGGCGTGCAGCGAGGAGGACCCGGACGCGGGGACGAACGGGGTCGGCAAGCTGACCGCGGCCAAGATCCAGTCCCGTACGGTCAAGGCGGCCCGCGGCGCCGACGCGGTGCACGTCGCCGGGACGGTGGTCGTCAACAAGAAGACGTACAAGCTGGACATGCGGCTGAAGGACGACGGCGGCACGGGGTCGGTGAGCAGCGGCGGCGGCACGTTCCGGCTGCTGCGGGTCGGCGATCACCTGTACCTCAAGGCGGGCGCCGGTTTCTGGACGCACTCCGAGGACGGCAAGGAGGCGCACGGGGCGGGCAATGCCGCGCAGAAGCTCGACGGCAAGTACGTGAAGGTGCCGAAGGGGGACCCGGCCTACCAGCGGCTGAGCACGTTTACCGACAAGGGCGTGCTGCTCGACGGCCTGCTCGCGCTGCACGGCAAGCTGGCGAAGGGGGAGCGCGGCTCGGCGGGGGGCGTCCGTACGGTCGAGCTGACCGGTGACAAGGGGGCGGGCGGCACGCTCGACGTGTCCCTGGAGGGTGGTGCGTACCCGATGCGTCTGGAGCGGGCCGGTGGGGCCGGCACGATCCAACTCAGCGACTGGGGCACCGGCTTCACCCTCCGTGAACCGTCCTCCACCGAAACGGTCGACTACGGCCAGGCCCTGCCGGGCTCGTAACCGGCACCGGCGTTGACGCCTCGGGGCTCCGCCCCGGACCCCGCGCCTCAATCGCCGGCGGGGCTGAAAAGATCGCCTCAATCGCCGGAGGGGCTTGATAATGCAAGCCCCTGCGGTCGGGTGAGCAAATCAAGCCCCTGCGGCGATTGAGCAGCGGGGTCCGGGGCGGAGCCCCGAGGCGTCAACGCCGGCGCCGCAGGAGTTTCGGGAGGCCTGCCGGTACGGGATTCCGCGTGGTCGCGGGGGACCCCACGGGAACGGCGGCCAGGGACCCGGAGGGCACCGGCTCCGTAGGACCGCCCACCGGCTCAAGCCGAAGCACTCGGCACTCCCGCCCCCACCGCTCCGGCATGGCCTCCGAATCGGGCGCGTTGAGCCGCTTGCCCTTCAGCTCACCCACCACGGCGTCGTACGGCTCCGTACCCACCGCCAGCTCGACCACCTTCGCCCGCCACCCGACAAGCCGCCCGCCCTTGTCCTTGCTGCGCACGGTGACAAGGGCCGAGCCGCCGTCGACGAGATCCGGCAGCGGCTGCTCGCCGGGCCCGTCGCCGACGAGGCACGCCGCGCCCTCGTGCCACACGTGCCACAGGGCCCGCTCCACGCCCCGCTCCCCGCGCACCCAGATCAGCCCGGACTTCTTCGTGGCCTCCTCGACGAGGGCGGCGTCGAGCAGTTCAGCAGTCGTCATACGGAAAGCGTAGCCAGCGCCACTGACAGCACCAGGCCCTACAGCCACCCGTTGCGCTTCAGCGTCCGGTGGATCGCGAAACACACGCCGCCGATGAGGACGAGCACCATCGGGTACCCGTACCGCCAGTGCAGCTCCGGCATGTGCTTGAAGTTCATGCCGTACACACCGCAGACCATGGTCGGTACGGCGATGATCGCGGCCCACGAGGTGATCTTGCGCATGTCCTCGTTCTGGGCGACGGAGGCCTGCGCCAGATTGGCCTGGAGGATCGAGTTCAGCAGCTCGTCGAAGCCGATGACCTGCTCCTGCACCCGCTCCAAGTGGTCGGCGACGTCCCGGAAGTACTTCTGGATGTCCGGGTCGATCAGCCGCATCGGCCGCTCGCTGAGCAGTTGCAGCGGGCGCCGCAGCGGGGCGACAGCCCGCTTGAACTCCAGTACCTCGCGCTTGAGTTGGTAGATCCGGCCCGCGTCCGAACCGCGCGGGGAGCCCTTGCCGGGCTGCGAGAAGACCTCGGTCTCGACCTCGTCGATATCGTCCTGCATCGCGTCCGCCACGGCCAGATATCCGTCGACGACGTGGTCGGCGACCGTGTGCAGTACGGCGCTCGGGCCCTTGGCGAGCAGCTCGGGGTCGTCCTGGAGTCGGTGCCGCAGCGCGCGCAGCGAGCCCTGGCCGCCGTGCCGGACGGTGATGAAGAAGTCCCGTCCGGTGAAGCACATCACCTCGCCGGTCTCCACGACCTCGCTGGTGGCGGTGAGTTCGGCGTGCTCGACGTAGTGGATGGTCTTGAAGACGGCGAACAGGGTGTCGTCGTAACGCTCCAGCTTGGGCCGCTGATGGGCGTGGACGGCGTCCTCGACGGCGAGCGGGTGCAGCCCGAACTCGGCGGCGATACCGGCGAATTCCTCCTCGGTCGGCTCGTGCAGACCGATCCAGGCGAAGCCGCCGTCGCGCCGCACCTGGCGCTTCGCCGCGCCGGGCGTGAGGCAGTCGGAGGACGGGAGGCGGACCCCGTCGCGGTACACGGCGCAGTCCACGACGGCCGAGCAGGCCGCCGCGTCCCGCGTGAAGTCATAAGAGGAGCGCGCCTCGTTGGCGTACGGGGCGACGCTCTTGCGCAGCGAGGGACGGACGGCGGCTCGCAGGTCGCGCATCATCGACATGGGCAGGCTCCTTCGCGGGCGGGAGTCGCCGCGCGTCGGGTGGAACCACCCGGAATGAGGACGTCCTGGTCAACCGGGAACCGGGACATGCTGCACGTCCACAAAGCGGGAAGCACCGCACCGACGCTGGGCGGCTTCGCTGACTGATTCAGATCGCGACGTCCGAGGCGGACATCGATGAGATCAGGGGAACGAAGTGCTCTTCCGGCAGGTGCGGCCAGCATGGTGTGCGGCTGACTGCGGGTGAGATGAGGCCCTGGGCCCTACAGGCCGGAAGAACGGGTAGTACTGCACGGTCGACTTCGATCCATGACAGCCCCACCTCCTCCGGCCGGTCCCCCGTGGGGGACGTGAAACGGGTCGGTTTCCCGACGGGCCCGCGTAAGGCCCTCGGCGGACACGCACTGCGTGTTGTCCCGACCAGCGGCCAAGACTATCAGCCGACTGACGAAAGAGGGCCCAGTCCTTACCCGTTGGGTCCGAGATCTATGCTCGCGGGATGGCAGAAGTTCTTGCGCTGGTGGATGCGCGACTCCGGACAACCCTGGGTGAACCGGACGCGCGCGCGGCCGTCACCTTCCTCGGCACCGACCGGATCGAGGTGTTGCGCTTCACAGATGCCTCCCAGAACGTGGTGCGCTACGCCACCCTCGGCATGGCCGCGTCTCCGATGGCCGACCCCACGGCGGCCCTCGCCGACCCTGTCAAGGGCCCTCGCGCGGAGCTGGTGCTCACCGTCCGCGCGGGCCTCGCCGACACCGACAAGGTGCTGCGCCCGCTCGCGGTCCTCGCGGCCTCGCCCCAGGTCGAGGGCATCGTCGTCGCGCCGGGCGCCTCGCTCGACGTGGGCGAACCGCTGTGGCCGGGCGCCCCGTTCACCTCGGCCCTGGTCGCGGAGCCGGGGGGGCTGGTCGAGGACCTGGATCTGGACGAGCCCCTGGACCCCGTACGTTTCCTGCCGCTGCTGCCCATGACGCCGAACGAGGCGGCGTGGAAGCGGGTGCACGGCGCCGCCGCGCTCCAGGAGAAGTGGCTGAACGCCGGTACGGACCTGCGCGACCCACTGCGCAAGTCCGTACCTCTGGACTGACTGACTGCCGGTCAGCTCGCGTACACCGAGACGCTGTCCTCGGTGGCGTGCTTCGGCTCCAGCTCCTCGGCGTCGTGGGTGAGCGCCTTCCTGCGCACCCAGACCACGACCGCGCCGAGCACCGCCGTGCCCGCGGCGACCACGAACGGGATGTGGATGTTGCTCCACTCCTCGATCTTCGGCGCGAAGAACGGGGCGGCCGCGGCGGCGAACCAGCGCACGAAGTTGTAGCCGGCGCTCGCCACCGGGCGCGGCGCGTCCGAGACGCCGAGCGCGAGCTCGGTGTAGACGGTGTTGTTCACGCCGATGAAGGCGCCGGACAGGATCGTGCAGACGATGGCCGCCGTGTGGTTGCCGTACCCAAGGACGAGCACGTCGATGGCGAGCAGCACGAGTGAGCCGCCGAGCACCTTCAGCGAGCCGAACCTGGCCTGCATGCGCGGCGCCACGATCACCGAGCACAGTGCGAGCAGCAGACCCCAGGCGAAGAAGACGGCGCCCGATTTGTACGGCGTCATGTTCAGCACGAACGGCGTGAAGGCCAGCACCGTGAAGAACGTGTAGTTGTAGAAGAAGGCCGAGATCGCCGTGGAGGCGAGGCCGCCGTGGCCGAGCGCCTTGAGCGGGTCGAGGATCGAGGTCTTCTTCGCGGGCTTCGGCTGTTCCTTCAGGAACGCGGTGATGCAGAGGAAGCCGATGGCCATCAGTGCGGCAGTGCCGAAGAACGGGTAGCGCCAGCTGGCGTTGCCGAGCAGCGCGCCGACGAGTGGCCCGCAGGCCATGCCGAGCCCGAGCGCGGACTCGTAGAGGAGGATCGCGGCGGCGCTGCCACCGGCGGCGGCGCCGACGATGACCGCCAGCGCGGTCGACACGAAGAGCGCGTTGCCGAGGCCCCAGCCCGCGCGGAAGCCGACCAGCTCCCCGACGGACCCGGACGTGCCCGCGAGCGCCGCGAAGATCACCACGAGGGCGAGGCCGGCGAGGAGGGTCTTCTTGCCGCCGATGCGGCTGGAAACGAACCCGGTCACCAGCATGGCGACGGCGGTGATCAGGAAGTACGAGGTGAAGAGCAGGGATACCTGGCTCGGTGTCGCTTCGAGGCCCTTGGCGATCGACGGCAGGATCGGGTCGACGAGGCCGATGCCCATGAAGGCGACGACGGATGCCCCGGCGGTCGCCCAGACCGCCTTCGGCTGACGCAGGATGCTGGTCGTGCTGGTCGCCCCTGCGTCGAACGTGTCCCCTTCGGGAGGACCCCCTGTACTGCTGTGGCTCATGCCTGCTCCTTCGGCCAGATCGTTGGCGTATACACATAATAAGTTAGAGCAGCTAATTAATGCAAACTACATCTACCTCTCCTGGTGGGGGCGCCACGGTGGTGCCCTCCGGACGGGTGATCGTCCTTGACGCGGCGCGGGGCGGGGAGGACCGTGGGGCTCTATGAGGGGCGAACCCAGTTGCCCGAAGTGTGGTGGCCGGGTCAGGGCTCCCGGACTCTTTGCCGACTCCTGGCAGTGCGATGTGCACGGGACCGTGCATCCGATGCAGCCCGTGATCCCGCCCAGCGTCGAGGCGCTCAGCGTCGTGGTGCGGCGCGCGCAGGTGCCGGTCTGGATGCCCTGGCCGCTGCCCGTCGGCTGGCTGTTCACCGGCGTGGCCAACGCGGGGGACGAACGCCACGGCGGCCGCGCCACCGCCGTCGCCTGCTCGGGCCCCGGACCGCTCGGCGGCGCCGGTGAACTGGTGCTCGTCGCCGAGGAGCTGGGCGTCGGACTCGGCGCGCGCTACGCGGGGATCGACGGCCCCGACCCCGGCCCGTACATGGAGGTCTCGGGGCCCCCGCAGGCCAAGGTGCTCGCCGCCGGCCGGCCCACTCCGATGTGGCACGTCTCCGGCGCCCCGGACGACCGGGCGGTCTTCGCGGGCGAGGCGCGCGGCCTGTGGCTGTGGGCGGTCGTCTGGCCGGAGCAGACGGGGATGCTGATGTACGACGAGCTGGTGCTCACGGATCTGCGGGACGCGGGGGCCGAGGTGGACCTGCTGCCGTGCGGGGCGCTGTCGCCGCGCATTCTCGGTTGAGGCGTTGAGGCGTTGAGGCGTTGAGGCGTTGAGGCGCCGCGTCGGTCGCCGCGTCGGAGCTGCTGGAATCCCCGTTATCCTTGAGCGATCCCCGTCAGTCCGTCGAGCTTGGAGTACGCAGCCGTGCGCATCGATCTGCACACCCACTCCACTGCATCCGACGGCACGGACAGCCCGGCCGAACTCGTACGGAACGCCGCCGCGTCCGGTCTGGACGTCGTCGCGCTCACCGATCACGACACCACGCGCGGGCACGCAGAGGCCTTCGCGGCCCTGCCCGAGGGGCTCACCCTCGTCACCGGCGCCGAGCTCTCCTGCCGCCTCGACGGCGTGGGCGTGCACATGCTGGCGTACCTCTTCGACCCCGAGGAGCCGGCCCTGCTCGCCGAGCGCGAGCTGGTCCGCGACGACCGGGTGCCGCGCGCCAAGGGCATGATCGCCAAGCTCAACGAGCTCGGCGTCCCCGTCACCTGGGAGCACGTCGCCCGGATCGCGGGCGACGGTTCGGTCGGCCGCCCGCACATCGCCACGGCGCTGGTCGAGCTCGGCGTCGTACCGACCGTCTCCGACGCGTTCACCGAGGACTGGCTGGCCAACGACGGGCGCGCGTACGTCGACAAGCACGAGACCGACCCCTTCGAGGCGATCCGGCTCGTCAAGGCCGCCGGCGGAGTCACCGTTTTCGCACACCCCGGTGCCGCCAGGCGCGGCCGCACCGTGCCCGAAGCGGCGATCGCGAAGCTGGCGGAGGCCGGGCTCGACGGCGTAGAGGTCGACCACATGGACCACGACGCCGCGACCCGCGAGCGCCTGCGCGGCCTCGCCGCCGACGTCGGCCTGCTGGTCACCGGGTCCTCGGACTACCACGGCAGCCGTAAGACGTGCGTGCTCGGCGAGTACACCACCGACCCCGAGGTCTACGGGGAGATCACGCGGCGCGCCACGGGCGCCTTCCCGGTGCCGGGCGCCGGCGGACGCGACGCCTGACGCGCCCCGTAGTCACCCCTCGACGTCGACTCGACGTCACTTCGACCCACCCTTCCGCACCACTCTCGCAAGGCACCCCACCGTGTTCGACGCTGCCGTCTTCGGATCCCTCTTTCTCACGCTTTTTGTGATTATGGATCCCCCCGGAATCACTCCGATCTTCCTCGCTCTCACCGCGGGCCGCCCCGCCAAGGTCCAGAAGCGCATGGCCTTCCAGGCGGTCTGCGTCGCCTTCGGCGTCATCGCCGTGTTCGGCGTCCTGGGCAACCAGATCCTGGCCTATCTGCACGTCTCCGTCCCGGCCCTGATGATCGCGGGCGGTCTGCTGCTGCTCCTGATCGCGCTCGACCTGCTGACCGGCAAGACGGATGAGCCGAAGCAGACCAAGGACGTGAACGTCGCCCTCGTGCCGCTCGGCATGCCGCTGCTCGCCGGGCCCGGCGCGATCGTCTCCGTGATCCTCGCCGTGCAGCACGCGGACGGCGTGGGCGGTCAGCTCTCCGTCTGGTCCGCGATCGTCGCGATCCACGTGGTGCTGTGGCTGGTGATGCGGTACTCGCTGGTGATCATCCGCGTCATCAAGGACGGCGGTGTGGTCCTGGTGACCCGGCTCGCGGGCATGATGCTCTCCGCGATCGCGGTGCAGCAGATCATCAACGGCGTGACGCAGGTGATCCAGGGCTCCTGACGGCCCCGGACCACGAACTCTCGGACCACAGCGAAGCCCCCGTACGCATCGTGCGTACGGGGGCTTCGAAGTGTGCGAGTCACTTACGCCGTTACGAGGCGGACGACTCTGCCGGGCGGATGTAGAGGCGCTGCCCGATGGCGGCGGCCTGCTGAACGATCCGGTTGACGGAGGCGGCGTCCACGACGGTGCTGTCCACGGCGGTGCCGTCGACATCGTCGAGTCGCATGATTTCGAAGCGCAAGGGCTTCTCCCTTCGTCTGGTGATCCTCCTGAAGGAGAACTACTGGTGCGGGGCTTCTCAGCTTGATCCCGCTGTACGGCCGGGCGGTTGCCCGGCCGTTAAGAGTGAATTGCGCGGCCTCAGTGCCGCGCGTTCCAAGGGGTACAACGAGTTGTCCGCTGCAAACATTCCCTACGCTAAGGAAATTTTTCGATCGGCTAATTACCCGTGCGTCAGGAGTGCCGCAGGAGTGCCGCGGGATGTGCCCGAGCTGCGGTTTCTACGCCGCCGGATGCCGGTCCCAGAACGCGGCGAGGGCGGCGGCCGTGGTCCGCGGCTGGTCGGTATTGGGGGAGTGCTCGGCCCCGGTCACGACGGTGCGCTCCGCGCCGAGGCGGGCCGCCATGGCGTCGAGGACCGGCACCGGCCAGGTGTCGTCCCGCTCGCCCGACAGCACATGTATCGCGAGGCCGAGCGCGGCGAGCTCGTCGACCCGGTCCGGCTCCGTGCGCAGCTGCCCCGCCGTGGCGATGAGCTGGGCCGGGCTGTTCCGCATCCAGCGGCGGCGCAGATCCTCGCCGTCACCGCGGAGATCGGCGGCGTCCTCGGGGGCGTCCAGGCCCTGGATGGCCTCCCACACCTGGGCCATGTCCAGCGCGGCGAGGGCGTCCTGGAGCAGCTTGGCGCGCTCCTGCTGGGGCGGTGCGACGGCGGCCGGGCCCGAGGACATCAGCGTGAGGGAGGCGAACGGGGCGGGGTCCTCGATGGCCGCCGCGCGCGCGACGAGCCCGCCGAGCGAGTGGCCCAGCAGATGCACCCGGCCGGTCCCGGCGTCGGCCTGGAGTGCTGCCGCCTGCGCGAGCACGTCGCGCGCCAACTCGCCCTGCCTGTAAGGCCGTTCGTCGTCCTTCGGGCCCTCCGACTCGTACTGCCCACGGCCGTCCACGGCGACGGTCCGGTAACCGGCCGCGCTCAACGGGGCGTGCAGCTCGATGAAGTCCTCCTTGCTCCCCGTGAATCCGGGCAGCAGCAGAGCGGTGCCACGGACCGGGCCCTCGGTCGGCTCCCCGGTGAGCGCGGCGAAGTCGCCACGGGCGGTGCGGAGGCGGTGCGCACGAGTGCCGGGCGGCGGGGT
The DNA here is from genome assembly GCF_040295505.1 of Streptomyces sp. NPDC002790. Classification (NCBI taxonomy): domain Bacteria; kingdom Bacillati; phylum Actinomycetota; class Actinomycetes; order Kitasatosporales; family Streptomycetaceae; genus Streptomyces; species Streptomyces sp. NPDC002790. The sequence continues at coordinate 60,376 of NZ_JBEOVM010000013.1, forward strand.
GAAGGTCGCGGGCCTGCTCATGTGCCGAGATTACGCGCAGCCACTGACAACGAAGGCCCGGACCCCGCAGCAGCGGGATCCGGGCCTTTCGCCGTGGACGGATCAGGCCTCGGGAGCCACGACCTTCTTCCGCGTACGACGCGGCTTCGCCTCGGCGGCGGCGGTGTCGACGACGGGCTCGGCCTTCTTACGGGTCCGGGTGCGCGTGGCGGGCTTGGCCTCGGCGGCCTCCGCGGTGTCGACGGCCACTTCGGCCTTCTTGCGCGTGCGACGCGGCTTGGCCTCGGTCGCCGTCTCAACCGCCTCGGCGGCGGTGTCGACGACGGGCTCGGCCTTCTTGCGCGTACGGGTGCGCGTGGCGGGCTTGGCCTCGGCGGCCTCCGCGGTGTCGACCGCGGCCTCCGCCTTCTTGCGGGTACGCGTGCGTGCCGGCTTGGCCTCGTTCGCGTCCACCGCCTCGGCGACGGGCTCGGCCTTCTTGCGCGTACGCGCGGGCTTCGCCTCGGTGGCCTCGACGGTGTCGACGACGGCCTCCGCCTTCTTGCGCGTGCGACGCGGCTTGGCCTCGGTCGCCGTCTCAACCGCCTCGGCGGCGGTGTCGACGACGGGCTCGGCCTTCTTACGGGTCCGGGTCCGCGCGGCGGGCTTGGCCTCAGCGACCTCGGCGGCCTCGGCCGTGTCGACCGCGGCTTCGGCCTTCTTACGCGTACGGGTGCGCGTGGCGGGCTTGGTCTCAGCGACCTTGGTGGCCTCAGCGGCCTCGGCCGTGTCGACCGCGGCTTCCGCCTTCTTGCGGGTACGCGCGGGCTTCGCCTTCGGCTCGGCCGGCTCCGGCTCTGCGGCCGCAGGCACGGCTTCCACCGTCTCGACCACCGTCTCGGCGACGGGCTCGGCCTTCTTGCGCGTACGACGACGGGGCTGGGCGGGGATCTCCGCCTCGACCGTCTCCACGACTGCCTCGGCGGCGGGGGCCGCCTGTGCGACCGACGGCGCGCCTGCGCCACCGCGCGTACGGCGGCGACGACGCGGCGTCCGCGGCTCGGCGGACTCCTCCACGGGAGCGGGAGCAGGTGCGGACACGGTGGTCGACGCGGGTGCGGCCGTGGCCTCACCGGCGCCGACCGGCTCGCCGCCGCGCATACGGCGACGGCGGCGCGGCGTGCGCGCCGGGCGCTCGCGCTCTTCACGCTGCTCGCGCTTCTCACGGTCCCGACCACGGTCACGGTCACGATCGCGGTCGCCCCGGCCACCACGACCGCCACGCGGGGACGAGGCCCCGCGGCCACCGGTCTCGCCCAGGTCCTCGACCTCCTCGGCGGCGAGCCCGGCGCGCGTACGCTCCGAGCGCGGAAGCACACCCTTGGTGCCCGCCGGGATGTTCATCTCCTCGTAGAAGTGCGGCGAGGAGGAGTAGGTCTCGACCGGGTCGTTGAAGTCCAGATCGAGAGCCTTGTTGATCAGCTGCCAGCGCGGGATGTCGTCCCAGTCGACCAGCGTGATCGCGATGCCCTTCTTGCCCGCGCGGCCGGTGCGGCCGATGCGGTGGAGATACGTCTTCTCGTCCTCGGGCGTCTGGTAGTTGATGACGTGCGTCACGTCGTCGACGTCGATGCCGCGCGCGGCGACGTCGGTGCAGACGAGGACGTCCACCTTGCCGTTGCGGAACGCGCGCAGCGCCTGCTCGCGCGCGCCCTGCCCGAGGTCACCGTGGACGGCACCGGAGGCGAAGCCGCGCTTCTGCAGCTGCTCAGCGATGTCGGCGGCGGTCCGCTTCGTCCGGCAGAAGATCATCGTCAGCCCGCGGCCGTTGGCCTGAAGGATGCGCGAGACCATCTCGGGCTTGTCCATGTTGTGCGCGCGGTACACGTGCTGCGCGGTGTTGCGCACGGTCGCGCCCTCGTCGTCCGGCGAGGTGGCACTGATGTGCGTGGGCTGCGACATGTAGCGGCGGGCCAGGCCGATGACGGCGCCCGGCATGGTCGCCGAGAACAGCATGGTCTGGCGCTTCGCAGGAAGGTGGTTGATGATCTTCTCGACGTCGGGCAGGAAGCCCAGGTCGAGCATCTCGTCGGCCTCGTCGAGGACGAGCGCCTTCACGTGCGAGAGGTCCAGCTTCTTCTGGCCGGCCAGGTCGAGCAGTCGGCCGGGCGTACCGACGACGACGTCGACGCCCTTCTTGAGGGCCTCGACCTGGGGCTCGTACGCACGACCGCCATATATGGCGAGGACGCGCACATTGCGCACCTTGCCGGCGGTCAGGAGGTCGTTGGTCACCTGCTGGCACAGCTCGCGCGTCGGGACGACGACGAGGGCCTGCGGCGCTTCGGTCAGCTGCTCGGGCTTGGCCCGGCCGGACTCGACGTCCGCGGGGACGGTGACGCGCTCCAGGATCGGGAGGCCGAAACCGAGGGTCTTGCCCGTGCCGGTCTTGGCCTGGCCGATGACGTCCGAGCCCGAGAGGGCGACGGGGAGGGTCATCTCCTGGATGGGGAAAGGGTTGATGATGCCGACGGCCTCAAGGGCCTCTGCCGTCTCGGAGAGAATGCCGAGCTGGCGGAACGTCGAAGTCTGCGTAGTCAGGGTGTTGCCTACTCTGTGAGGTGCGGCGCGAGGCGAACGCGGGGGTCGTGACCGTGCCGGTCGGTACACCGGACTCGAGCCGCGGTCTGCGGGGATCGGGTGGACCGGATGGCGCGGGACCACTGCCGACGCTCGAGCGCTCGTGCCGCTGAGGGCCCCTCCTCAGATCCGTACGTCTTGTGACGTACGACCCGGAGGGCTGTCAGGTCGGAGCCGATCGGGCCTCCGACCGGGCATCCTCATTCATGAGGCCCGTCCGAAAGTGCGCATAAGCACCTTGGAGGCGCCTTGCACTCGGCGGGCTCTTTACCACCATACCCCGGAATCGCGCATGTGCGATGGCCGAATGGGTCACGTAGCCGTCGTCACACTCATTGACCAGGGCCTTCCGCGACGGGGAGAGCGGGCTATTGTGCGCTTCATGGAGACGCCTGACAACGCCACGCCGACCGCCGAAGAAACCCCCGTGCTCACCGGTATCGCCGCCCAGGACTGGGCCACCGCGGCCGTGGACGAGAACTACCGCGCCGCCGTTGTCGACCTGCTGGGCGCGCTCGCCTACGGAGAGCTGGCGGCGTTCGAGCGGCTCGCCGAGGACGCGAAGCTGGCGCCGACGCTGGGAGACAAGGCGGAGCTGGCCAAGATGGCGTCCGCCGAGTTCCACCACTTCGAGCAGTTGCGCGACCGGCTCTCGGCGGTCGGCATCGAGCCGACCGACGCGATGGACCCGTTCGTCGAGGCACTCGACGGCTTCCACCGCCAGACCGCCCCGTCGGACTGGCTGGAGGGTCTGGTCAAGGCATACGTAGGCGACGCGATCGCGTCGGACTTCTACCGTGAGGTCGCGGCCCGCCTCGACTCGGAGACCCGCTCGCTCGTCCTCGCCGTACTCGACGACACCGGCCACGCGTCGTTCGCCGTGGAGAAGGTGCGCGCCGCGATCGAGGCCGACCCGCGCGTGGGCGGCCGGCTCGCCCTGTGGGCGCGGCGGCTCATGGGGGAGGCGCTCTCGCAGTCGCAGCGGGTGGTCGCGGACCGGGACGCGCTGTCGACGATGCTGGTCGGGGGCGTGGCCGACGGGTTCGACCTCGCCGAGGTCGGCAAGATGTTCTCGCGGATCACCGAGGCGCACACCAAGCGCATGGCGGCGCTCGGGCTCGCCGCCTGACGACGCGCTGACGACTTCTTCTGGTCGTTCGGTTCTTCTGCCGCTACTTCGTCCACGCATACGGAGTCAGCTGCTGCGCTCTGCCCCGGGTGGGGCGCAGCAGCAGCGAGAGCAGGGCCACGGACATCACGACCGCGCCCACGAGCGTGGCGATCGCATGGTCAGGACCCAGCGCGCTGTGGGTGACGAACGCCCCGACGAGGGCGCCCGCGACGCCGGTCGGCAGCACGAGCGTGCGTGACGGCAGCCTGTGCGGCAGTCGGTGGCCCGCCCCGAGGGCGAGTGCCATGCCGAGCAGTACGGAGCCGAGAGCTTCGAGAAGCATGGTGCGGATACCTCCCGCGCGGCCGGTGGGTGCACTTCGGACGTAGCCGGTCTACCCCTGGCCTCCCGGACGCAACCCTCCGCGCGAGGATCGGCTGTGCGCTCGCTGTGAACATGCAAAAGGCCTGATGGCAGCTGCGCCATCAGGCCTTTCACGTACTGTCCGCCCGTCCCCTCCGGGAGGCTCTACAGCGGGCCGAAGCCCACCTTCCGCGTCGACGGTTCGCCGAGCTCGACATAGGCGAGGCGCTCGGCGGGGACCAGGACCTTCCGGCCCTTCTCATCCTTCAGGGAGAGGAGTTGGGACTTGCCGGACAGCGCCGCGGACACCGCGCTCTCGACCTCCTCGGCGGACTGGTCGCTCTCCAGAACGATCTCGCGGGGCGTGTGCAGCACGCCGATCTTGACCTCCACGGCCTTGTCCCTCCGACGATCCGTGATGTGCGCGGATGACCGCGCTGTACCCAGCAAAGATTAGCCCTGCCGGGCGAGAGTCCCGACGCCACGGCTGCACGCCAAGAGCGAACAGCCAGACGGGAACAAAGTGAGCCGTGTGGCCGTGCCGCGTGCGCGCGTGCTCAGTTCTGCTCCGCGCCGTGCAGCGGGAAGCCCGCGATGCCGCGCCAGGCGAGCGAGGTGAGGAGTTGCACCGCCGTGTCGCGCTCGACCGGGCTCGAACTGGACAGCCAGTAGCGCGCGACGACCTGCGAGACGCCGCCGAGGCCCGTCGCGAGAAGCATCGACTCGTCCTTGGACAGGCCCGTGTCCTCCGCGATCACGTCCGAGATCGCCTCCGCGCACTGCAGGCTGACCCGGTCGACGCGCTCGCGCACCGCCGGCTCGTTCGTCAGGTCCGACTCGAAGACGAGCCGGAACGCGCCGCCCTCGTCCTCCACGTACGCGAAGTAGGCGTCCATGGTCGCCGCGACGCGCTGCTTGTTGTCCGTCGTGGAGGCGAGCGCCGTGCGGACCGACTGCAGCAGGGACTCGCAGTGCTGGTCGAGCAGCGCCAGGTAGAGCTCGAGCTTGCCGGGAAAGTGCTGGTAGAGCACCGGCTTGCTGACGCCGGCCCGCTCGGCGATGTCGTCCATCGCGGCCGCGTGGTACCCCTGTGCGACGAAAACCTCCTGGGCCGCACCCAGAAGCTGATTGCGACGGGCACGGCGCGGTAGGCGTGTGCCCTTGGGGCGCGCTGCCTCCGTCTGCTCGATGGCTGTCACGCCGCCTCCCAAGATTGTCCGTGTGCGGTGTGCGCCGCGACGCCATCGTACTTTTGAGTAACCCTGATGTGCGCGGTACGAGCGCAGAATTTCACGGACCGGACTGCTGTGAAAACCGCATGTAGTGAGCCCGATGTCACATCTGTGGTCACAAATGGGTGGATCGTGGCGCACCGCTCATCGGTAGTCGTCCTCGTCGATCGCGACGACGCGGGCCTGCTCCGCCCGGTCCGCCTCGTTCGCGGTGTCCGGGTCGGCCTGCGTGTCGGGCTCGTCGTCCTGCTCGGGCGCGAGGTCCGTGTGCTGCTCCACGGTGTCGGCCTCGGGGGTCTCCACGCCCGCCTCGGCGGGGCTGTGATCGGCGAAGGCCTCGGGGTCGCTCGGGTCGACCGTCATCGGTGGCTCCCTTCCTCACCTGTCCGTGCGTGGACGGGTGCCCTGATATCGAGCGTAGGAGACACCCGATCGGGGCGCTATGCGATCTTTTGGCGATCTCTTGAGTGGCGCGGGGCCTCCTGGGCGAACCCGCCCGGCCAGGCCGCGTTTTGGACTGTGACGGCGAACACGCGATCCACTGTGTGATCGTCTCGTAACATATGTCGCATGTCTTCGACCGAGTCGCCGCGCGTGCCTGCCGTCATCGCCGCCGCGACGCCCACGCCGGGCGCCGTCGAAGTCGCGGAGGGGGAGCACGTGCGATCCGTCGGGCTCCCCGGGCTGACGTTGTCGGTCCGGTCCCGTCCCGGAGCGCGCGAGGGGCTGCCGCCCGCGCTGTACGTGCACGGGCTCGGCGGCTCCTCGCAGAACTGGTCGGCGCTGATGCCGCTGCTCGAGGACGTCGTCGACGGGGAGGCGGTCGACCTGCCGGGTTTCGGCGACTCGCCGCCACCGGACGACAGTGACTACTCGGTGACCGGGCACGCGCGCGGGGTCATCCGTTATCTCGACGCACAGGGTCGCGTCCCTGTGCACCTTTTCGGGAACTCGCTGGGCGGGGCCGTCGCCACGCGCGTGGCCGCCGCGCGTCCCGATCTCGTCCGCACGCTGACCCTGGTGTCGCCCGCGCTGCCGGAGATCCGGGTGCAGCGCACCGCCCTGCCGACCGGCCTGCTCGCGGTGCCCGGCGTCGCCCCGCTCTTCACGCGCCTGACGAAGGAGTGGACACCGGAGCAGCGGGTGCGCGGCGTCATGGCCCTCTGCTACGGAGACCCGAACCGGGTCACGCCCGAGGGCTTCAGGGTCGCCGTCGAGGAAATGGAGCGGCGGCTCCAACTGCCGTACTTCTGGGATGCGATGGCCCGCTCCGCGCGCGGTGTCGTGAACGCGTACACGCTCGGCGGGCAGCACAGCCTCTGGCGGCAGGCTGAGCGCGTGCTCGCACCGACGCAGCTCATTTACGGAGGGCGTGACCTGCTGGTCTCGTACCGGATGGCGGCCCGCGCGGCACGTGCGTTCCGGGACTCGAGGCTGCTCACGCTCCCGGACGCGGGGCATGTCGCGATGATGGAGTACCCGCGGACGGTCGCGACGGCGTTCAGGGAACTCCTCGCCGACACCGAAGCGTTGGACAAGAGGCGCGGGAGCGCCAGTAGTGTCGGTGACGCCGCGAGTGACGGGTCCGGCACCGACGACCACACGACATTGGGGAGCTGAGGCGGCCTGTGGGACGGCATAGCCGCCGAGGATCGGCAGACGGTGCGGAGGATGCCGTCAACGTGCAGGTGGAGGCCGAGACGCACGCCCCGTCGGGGCGGGGCGTAGGCACCGGGCGCAGGCGAAGGGGGCCGGCCGAGGCGCCGCCCGCGCCGACCCCGCCGTCGGCGGCCGGGCGTCCCCCCTTCTCGGGGCACACTTCCGCGCGTCCGGGGGCCGGGCCGGTGCGTGGCGGCCACCCCGAGTCGCGCGAGTCGGGCGGCGGCTGGGGCGCGTCCGTGCCGCCGGTCGCGGGCCCCGTCGCGTCGGCACGCGGCCCCGAGCACGGTCCGTCGGCCCCCGAGGACTCGGCCCTACCGGGGCTGCGGCCGCGGCGGGAGCGGGCGGAGCCGGGGGCGCCAGACCGGGGTGCGCCAGACCGGGGTGCGCCGGGGCAAGGCGCGCCAGGCCAGGGCGCGTCGGGTCAGGGTGCGCCGGGGCGCAGGCGCCCGAGGCAGGACTACATCGACGCGTTCGATGCGCCTGCGGGTGGCAATGCCTCTGCTGGTTTCGACGTTCCGGCGGGTGTTGGTGCCTCCGCTGGTTTCGGCGCCCCTGTGGGCTCCGATGCCCCTGTGGGTTCCAACACCCCCGCGGATGCGGACCCGTACGCGCGCGTGGCCGAGTGGGACGCCGAGCCGCCCGTGCCGCCGGAGGACCGGGCGCCGGTCGAGTCCGGCGGCGGGCGCGAGAAGCGCGGCAGGGGCATGACCTTCACGGGCATCGCTGCCGCGGCCGTCACCACCGTGCTCGCCGTCGTCGTCGCGGGGCAGGTCGCCGACAAGGACGGCGGCTCCGCGAGTGACGCGCAGGCGCAGGCCGCCGAGGGCGGTCGCCCGGGCGGCGGCTCCGCCTCGCGCACGGACCAGCGGGCCGTCCCGAAGGAGACCGCGAAGCCCGCCCCGGCGACGTACGGGCAGAAGATGGCCAAGAAGTACCCGCTCGCGACGGATCTGAAGGCATCCGGTGCGTTCGCGACGATCCCCGGAACCGACAAGGCGCCGGGCAGCGGGCAGAAGTTCCGCTACCGCGTCGACGTGGAGAAGGGGCTCGGGCTCGACGGGACGCTGTTCTCGCAGGCGGTGCAGAAGACCCTGAACGACAAGCGGAGTTGGGCCCACGACAACGCCCGCACCTTCGAACGGGTCTCCTCCGGGAAGCCGGACTTCGTGATCACGCTCGCGAGCCCGGGCACGACGGCCGACTGGTGCGCCAAATCCGGCCTCGACACCACGGAGGACAACGTGTCGTGCGACTCCGCCGCCACCGACCGCGTGATGATCAACGCGTACCGGTGGGCCCAGGGCTCGAAGACGTACGACGACGTGCTCGGCGACACCGCCATCCACCCGTACCGGCAGATGCTGATCAACCACGAGGTCGGACACCGGCTCGGCTACAACCACGTGAGCTGCTCGCGGGCCGGCTCGCTCGCGCCGGTCATGCAGCAGCAGACCAAGTTCCTGACAGCCGACGGGATCACGTGCAAGCCCAACCCGTGGGTCTATCCCAAGGGTTGACGCTACGTAGCTAAACGTAGCCGTTTGATCTCTTAGCGCGACTGAACGTCGCGCGTGCGGGAAAGTTACGCCCGTTCACCCCTTTTGGTGGCGTGATGGACAACCGTCCATCACGCCACCGGCATGTCCGCATACGTTCGTCCCGCTGCGAGCCGCCAACCCAACGGTGGCTCCCTGTACGGGAGATCGGGGGTGTATGCGTGCGCATCGGACTGCTTACCGAGGGTGGTTATCCGTATGTGAACGGTGAGGCCAGACTCTGGTGCGACCGGCTCGTGCGCGGGCTCGGGCAGCACGATTTCGACATCTACGCGCTCGCCACCAGCCAGGAGCAGGAGGACGCGGGGTGGCTCGAACTGCCGCCCCAGGTCATGCGCGTGCGGACAGCGCCGATGTGGGCGGCGGGGGCCTGGAGCGAGAACGGCGCGCGCGACGGCGCGTTCGGGCGGCGGGCCCGGCGCCGGTTCGCCACGTTGTACCGGGAGCTGGTCGAGGCCGTGGTGTCGGCCGACGCGACGTCGGACGACACGGGGTCCGACGACACGGGGTCGAGCGAGGCGGACCGTTTCGCCAACGCGCTGTACGGGCTTGCCGAACTCGCCCGCGACGAAGGCGGCCTTGGTATCTCCCTGCGTTCCGAGGCCGCTGTACGCATCCTGGAGCGCGCCTGCCGTGCGCCCGGCGCGCTCCGAGCCGTGCGCGCGGCCCGCGTGCCCGACCTGCTCTCCTTCGCCGCGCACGTGGAGCGTGAACTGCGGCCGCTGTCGCTGGACTGGTACGAGGACGGGTCCGGGTTCGATGCCTCGGGTCGCTCGGCGGGTTCGGTGTCGGAGGAGGCGTCGGGGGCTTCGGCTTCCCCGTCGGGGATGTCCTCGGGTTCTTCTGCGGCTTCGTCTTCTGCGGCTTCTTCGTCGTCCTCTTCCTCTTCCTCGTCCTCTTCGTCTTCGAGGTTCTCCACGGGGCTGTCCGGAGGGGGCGGGCTCGCGTCCGTCGATCTCTGCCACGCGGCCTCCGGCGGCGCGGCCGCCCTGCCCGGCCTGATCGCCAAACACTTCTACGGGGTGCCGCTGCTCGTCACGGAGTACGGGGTGCAGCTCAGGGCCCGGTACATCGCCGCGGGTGACGCCGAGTTGAGTGCGCCGGTGCGCGCGCTCCTCGCCGCCTTCCACGGCCGGCTCGCAGCCGAGGTCTACCGGCAGGCCGCCGTGATCACCCCCGGAAACGCGCACGCGCGGCGCTGGCAGGAGCGGTGCGGTGCCGACCGCGCCAAGCTGCGCACCATTCACCCCGGCATGGAGTCCGGCCACTTCGCCGAGGTGGGCGAGCGGGAAGGGCCGGGCGATCCGGACACCGTCGTCTGGGTCGGGCGCGTCGACCCCTCCAAGGACCTCATCTCCCTGCTGCACGCGTTCGCCGAGATCCGCAAGGAAGAGCCGAAGGCCCGGTTGCGCATCGTGGGGGTGCCGGAGGCGGGGTCGGTTCCGGGGGCCGGAGCGGGCGCTGCCGCGGGCGCGGGTCTTGTGGGTGGCGGCGGTTGGCCGGCCGACGGGTTCGTCTCCGGCAGGGCCCTCGGTGGGCACGGTGGCAGCGGTGGGCACGGCGGCAGCGGTGGCGGGGCGGACGCCTCGGATCTCGCGGCCGACCGTGAGGCCGCGCTGTATCTCGGGCACTGCAAGGCGCTCGCCGCACAGCTCTTCCCGGACGAGGCGGACGGCATCCACGCCGTGGGCGAGAACCCCGTCTCCTTCGAGGAGTTGGGCGCCCCTGAGGCCCCCGACCTCGCCGATGTCTACGGCTCCTGTGGCGTCGTCGTCCTGTCCAGCGTCGTCGAAGGCTTCCCGGTCAGTCTGGTCGAAGCCATGTTCTGCGGGCGCGCGACGGTGTCCACGGACGCGGGTGCCGTCGTCGAGGTGATCGGTGGCACGGGGCTCGTGGTACCGCCGCGCAACCCCCGCGCGCTCGCCGAGGCCTGCGTGGCGCTGCTGCGCGACCCCGCACGGCGCGAACGGCTCGGTGCGGCGGCGCGGGCGCGCGCCCTGGAGCTGTTCACCGCCGAACAGAACATCACGGCATTTCACAGCATTTACCTGGAGATCGTCTCGCGTTGCCCGGTACGCCGGGACGTTGTCGACGACGCGGGCGCCCCCTTGCCGTTCGCCTACCCGCCGGAGGCCCATGTGCCGGGCCGCTGGACCACGCAGAGCACGGGTGACCGGGGCGGCGCAGCCGGGACCAGTTGGGGAGCCGATGGCGGTGCGCGGGAGCAGTTGGCAGGGATGACGCAGGGCTGCGGGGAGGCGGACGGATGACCGGGCGTATCAGCGAACGCACGAGTGAGCGCGCCGCGTTCGGCGACACCGATACCGGGGGCGACGCCGATGCGCCCCGAGTACCGGTGAGCGCCGGAGCGTGGGGCTCCGGGTCGGCGGAGGCGCTGGGCGCGCGTGGCGGCGGTGCCGGTGTCGGTACCGACGGCGAGGTGGACGGTGACCCGGCTGCCACGGACCAGGCCGACGTGGACGTGGAGGATTTGGAGGACCTGGACGTGGGATTGCTGCGTGATCCCACTGCGTGGCGGTCGCCAGCCCTCGAAGCCGGGGGCGGCGTGGGCGATGCGGGTGGCGACGGAGCCGTTGCTGGTGCCGACGCTGGTGTCGATGAGTTCTTCGGTACCGGGCCCCGCGATGCGGAGTCGCGCGACGTGGCGCGGAGTGATGTCGAACCCGGTGACGGGGCTTCCGGTGGCGCCGACTTCCGTGACGACGAATCCCGTACGGAGGCCGCCCACCGTGCCGATGTCGCCCGGATCGTCGGTCCGCGCGGCACCGGCCCCCGTGACGCCGATTCCCGCGGCGCCGCCTTCCGCTCCGGCCACCGCCGGTCCGGTGCCGATCCGGTCAAGGGGCTGATGCACCGGCACCGTGAACTGTGCGAGCGGGCCGTCGACCCGCTGGAGATCGCCGCGGGGCTCGAGGCCCACGGCGTCACCGACAGGACCGCCGCCCGTTTCCGCCACAAGGACGTGTTCTCGCTCGCCGAGGAGATGTACGCCCGCGCGTCGAGGGACGGCGACCCGCACGAACCCGTCGTCGAGGCCGCCCGTCCCGCCGCCGGCGTGCGCGGCCTGTGGGCCGGGCTCGCGCTGCTGCCGGGCACCGTCTGCGCGCTCACGTTGTTCGGCGTGCACGCCACTGCGGGCACCGCACGCCTGGTCATCGCCCTCATCGGCGTGCTCGCCACCCTCGCCGCCCTGCGCGCGACACTGCGCCACGGGCCGCTGCGTGCGATCGACGGCCCCTCCGCCCCCTCGGCCCGACTGTGGTCCTGCTGGCTGCTCGCGTACGCCCTCCTCGGCGACGGCCTCCTCGACGCCGCGCTCGCGGGCGGTCCCGACGAGCCCTGGGCCCCCGCGACCGCGCCACTGGTCGCGCTCGCCGTCGCCGTGGCACCGGCCACCTGGTGCGCCCAGCTCTTCTCGGGCGGAGCGCGGCGCCGCCTCGCCGCGAGCCGCGGGCTCGCCGAATTCGCCGCATCCGCGCGCCCGTTGCTCCTCGGGGCCGTGGCCCTGTTCGCCCTCGCCCTCGTCGCGCTCCTCGTGCCGGCCGGTGCCGTACTCGACGAGAAGGTGGACTACGCCGGAACGGGCGCCCTGGGCGTTCTGCTGCTGCTCGCCCGCCTCCTCGCCGCGCACCGCCGTACGCACGCCCCTGCTGTCGCGCTGGGCGCCGCCGTCGCCGTCGAAGTCCTGTCCGTCGCCACGGTCTTCGCCGCACGACTGCCCGGCTGCGACGTCCTGGGCGTGCCCGTCGAGACCGCGGTCGACGTGGTCGGCGCGGGCGTCGTGCCGACGGTCGCCTGCGCCGTCGCCGCCCTCGTCCTCCTCGTGCACGCCACCCGCACCCTGACCCGGGCCTCCGCCCACGCGAACGCGGGGGCCCCGATCGGCTGGGCGCCATGACCGCCATCCGCGGCATCGCCGCCTCCGTAGAGCACGCCGTGCCACCGCGGCCGGCGCTCGCCGGATGACCAGGACCACCCCTTTCCCGCGGGGCCGACACCGCGGGCCCACCCGAAGACCCAGGGCAACCCTCATAAGGAGAACGCCAGATGACCACCCCTCCTCCCGGAGGCGCCGGATACGCCGGATACTCCGGACCTCACGGGCAGCGCGGAATCCACGACCGGTGCGCCCCGCGCGCGGCGCGCGGAGTGCGCGGCGCCCTCGGAGCGCTCCGAGGGACCGGAGCGCGATCCCTGGGAGGCACCCGATGAGGGTTCTGCTGATCGGAGCCAACGGGTATCTGGGCCGCTTCGTCACCGACCGCCTGTTGGCCGACCCCGCCGTGCAGCTGACCACGCTCGGCCGGGGCGACGACGCCGACGTCCGCTTCGACCTCGCCACCGGCAGCCCCGGCGCACTCACCCGCTTCCTGGACGCCGTCCACCCCGGAGTGGTCATCAACTGCGCCGGCGCCACCCGCGGCGGCGCCCGCGAACTCACCCGGCACAACACCGTCGCCGTCGCCACCGTCTGCGAGGCCCTTCGGCGCAGCGGCTGCGGCGCCCGCCTCGTGCAGATCGGCTGCGGCGCCGAGTACGGGCCCTCGCAGCCCGGCTCGTCCACCGCGGAGGACGCGGTGCCCCGCCCCGGCGGCCCGTACGGCGTCAGCAAGCTCGCCGCCACCGAACTCGTCCTCGGATCCGGCCTCGACGCCGTCGTCCTGCGCGTCTTCTCGCCCGCAGGGCCCGGCACCCCGGCCGGATCCCCGCTCGGCCGGCTCGCCGAGGCGATGCGCCGCGCGATGCAGGCCGGCGACGGCGAACTGAAGCTGGGCGGTCTCGGCGCACAGCGCGACTTCATCGACGTACGAGACGTGGCGCGCGCCGTGCACGCCGCATCGCTCTCCGCCGCGCAGGGCGTCATCAACATCGGCTCGGGCCGCGCCGTGCGACTGCGTGACGCCGCCGCCGTGCTCGCCCGCGTCGCCGGTTTCGGCGGATCTCTCCATGAACTCGACGGCCCCGCTGTCGGGATGCGGACATCCGTAGGCCACCCCCGCACCGAATCGGACCACGGGATGCCCCCCGGGCCGAGCGCGTACCCGTACCCCGACGGCTGCGGCAGTTGGCAGCAGGCCGACGTGCGCACGGCCCGCGACCGGCTCGGCTGGCGTCCCCGCATCAACCTCGAAGAGTCCCTCGCCGACATCTGGATGGAGGCGGCATGCCGTATCTGACTCCGACCGCGACCGGCCTGTCGAGCACCGACGTACGACTCGGCTTTGGCATCCCCGGTTTCGCGCACCCCCTCGTCGCACCCGCGGAATGGGCCGAACTCACCCGTCCCGCAACGCCTTTGCACTGGGTTGTTCTTAATGTCGCCAATGGTCCGGGAGCCCGTCCCGACCAGCACTGCCTGGAGGCGGCGGGGCGGCTCCGGCAGGCCGGGGTGCGTGTCCTTGGTCACTTGGACTTGATCCATGGCGCCCGCGCCTTCGGTGAACTCGTCTCCGACGCCCACCGCTTCCTCGACTGGTACCAGGTGGACGGCTTCTCCTTCGACCGCTGCCCCACCGAGCGGGCCGCGCTCCCCGAGGTCCGGCGCGCCGCCACGACCCTGCGCGCCCTCGTCGACGACGCGCACCTCGTGTTCAACCACGGCACCCACCCGTACCCCGGATACGCCGAGAGCGCCGACCAGTTGGTGACCTTCTCCGGCCCCTGGAGCGACTACCGCTGGTCCCAGGTCGCCGAGTGGACCGCCGACTATCCGCCTGAGCGGTTCTGCCACTTCGTCCACGGCATGCCCCTCGGCCACCTCGAAGAGGCGCTGCGCATCGCGCGCTGGCAAGGCGCGGGCACGATCTACTTCACCGATCACACCGACCGGGACGGCTCCACCGACCCCTGGGAGGGGATGCCCGGCTACTGGGACGAAATCGTCTCGCGCATCGGACGCGGTGTCTCGGAATGAAGGAGGGCGTGGCAGTGTTGCAGACGGAACAACCGTACGTAGATACCGACCAACGGAGTCCCCGTGTCGCTGCCACCCCTGGTCGAGCCAGCTGCTGAGCTCACCGTAGACGAGGTCCGCAGGTACTCCCGCCACCTGATCATCCCCGATGTCGGGATGGACGGGCAGAAGCGGCTGAAGAACGCCAAGGTGCTCTGTGTGGGCGCCGGTGGCCTTGGCTCGCCGGCCCTCATGTACCTGGCCGCTGCGGGCGTGGGCACGCTCGGCATCGTGGAGTTCGACGAGGTCGACGAGTCGAACCTGCAGCGCCAGATCATCCACAGCCAGGCCGACATCGGTCGGTCCAAGGCGGAGTCCGCGAAGGACTCGGTCCTCGGCATCAACCCGTACGTGAACGTGATCCTTCACGAAGAGCGGCTCGAAGCCGAGAACGTGATGGACATCTTCAGCCAGTACGACCTGATCGTCGACGGCACCGACAACTTCGCGACGCGCTACCTCGTCAACGACGCGTGCGTGCTGCTCAACAAGCCCTACGTGTGGGGTTCCATCTACCGCTTCGACGGCCAGGCCTCGGTCTTCTGGTCCGAGCACGGGCCGTGCTACCGCTGCCTGTACCCGGAGCCCCCGCCCCCCGGCATGGTCCCCTCCTGCGCCGAGGGCGGTGTCCTGGGCGTGCTGTGCGCGTCCATCGGCTCCATCCAGGTCACCGAGGCGATCAAGGTCCTGGCCGGCGTGGGCGACCCGCTGGTCGGCCGCCTGATGATCTACGACGCCCTCGAGATGCAGTACCGCCAGGTCAAGGTCCGCAAGGACCCCGACTGCGCGGTCTGCGGCCCGAACGCGACGGTCACCGAGCTCATCGACTATGAGGCCTTCTGCGGCGTCGTGTCCGATGAGGCGCAGGAGGCTGCCGCCGGTTCCACGATCACTCCCAAGCAGCTCAAGGAGTGGATCGACGGCGACGAGAAGATCGAGATCATCGACGTTCGCGAGCCGAACGAGTACGAGATCGTCTCCATCCCGGGCGCCAAGCTGATTCCGAAGAACGAGTTCCTCATGGGCACGGCCCTGGAGAGCATGCCGCAGGACAAGAAAATCGTCTTGCATTGCAAGACGGGTGTCCGCAGTGCGGAAGTTCTCGCGGTGCTGAAGTCCGCGGGCTTCTCGGACGCCGTGCACGTCGGCGGCGGCGTCATCGGCTGGGTCAACCAGATCGAGCCGGACAAGCCGGTCTACTGAGCCTCGGCTCGGTCGCTGTGAGCTGATCGGACGGGCCTCGCGCACTGTGCGCGAGGCCCGTCCGTCGTATCCGGGCGGACGCTCGCGGTCAGGAGCACACCTTGCCGTCGTGCGGTATTCGCCCCTCCAGGAGATACGCGTCGACCGCTCCGTCCACGCAGGTGCTGCCCGAGCCGTACGCCCCGTGCCCCTCGCCCTTCCACGTCAGCTCGACGCCGACGCCCGCGCCCAACTCGTCGGCCATGCGGCGCGCCCCTTCGTAAAGAGTCGCCGGATCGCCGGTGTTGCCCACGACGAGAATCGGCGCCGCGCCCCGCGCGCTCACATCCGGATCGTCCCACTGGCCCGGGACCGGCCAGCCGTGGCACCAACCCGCCGTGTCCCAGCCCATGTACGGCCCGAACACGGGCGAGAGCTCCCGGAATTTCCCGAGCCGCTTCTTCGTCTCCCGCGCCGTGGGACGCACCTTGTCGTCGAGGCAGGAGATCGCCCGCTGGGAGTGGCTCGCCGTGCCGTAACGCCCGCTCGCCGCACGGTCGTTGTACGAATCGGCGAGCGAGAGCAGGGCGGTGCCGGCACCCTGCTCCGCGTCCCGCAGGCCTCGCGTCAGTGCGGGCCAGCTGTTCTTGCTGTACAGGGTGACCGCGATGCCGGTCGTCGCGAGTGACTCGTTCAACTCACGTCCGCCCGGAGCGGGTAGGGGGTTCGCGTCGAGCCTCTTGAGGAGCGCGGTGATCTCACGCGCGCCCTGCCGTGGATCCTTGCCGCGTGACCTGAAGTAGTTGTCGAGGGCCCGCTGGAATCCGCGAGCCTGATTCTCGGCCTGCCCGACGCGTCCCGCGGTCGGATCGACCACGGCATCCAAGGTGAGCCGGCCGACGTTGCCGGGGAACAAGTGGGCGTAGACGCCGCCCAGTTCGGTGCCGTAGGAGACGCCCATGTAGTGCAGCTTCTTGTCACCGAGGACCTGACGCATCAGATCCATGTCGCGCGCGGCCTCGGTGGTCGACACATGGGCGAGCAGTGTGCCGGCCTGTTTGCTGCAACCCTTGCCGAACGCGACGGCATCCTGGAGATACGCCGTCTCCTCCGCTTTGGTGTCCGGGGTGAGGTCGATGGACTCGGCCGCCTGCGTCTCCTTGTCGCTTCGGCAGCGGAGTCCGCGGCTTTCCGAGACGCCGCGCGGATCGAAGCTCACCAGGTCGTAGCGCTCACGCAGCTTCGCGTATTGCGGGGCGAGGGCCGGCAGTAGATCCACTCCGGAGCCGCCGGGGCCGCCGAAGTTGAACAGCAGGGACCCGATCCGCTGACCCCGATCGCCCCGAGCCTTGGTGCGGATGAGGGCGAGGTCGATGGTGGGCCCGGCCGGCTCGGCATGGTCGAGTGGCGCCTTGAGCGTCGCGCACTGCCAGTCGGAGCCGGGCGCGGGCGAGTCCGCGTGCGCACGACAACGGCCCCAGTCGAGCTGCTGGTCGGTGAGTGATGACGGGAGGGCGGGGGTGTCGCCGTCGCCCGGCGCCGCGTCGGTGGGGCGTGAGGCGGATACCGACGGCGGCTTCGGATCGCCTCTGTCGGCACGCTCGCCCGAGCCGCTGCAGCCCGCGACCGGCCCGGCCGTCAGGACGACGGCCGCGGCCACGGCGAGCGAGCGGACGCCTTTTCCCCAGCGTGGGCGTGCGCCCGCGGGCGCACACGAATCCTGTGCCGTCATGGCACCTCCCCCCTCAACTGCCCCCGTTCGAAAGACAGTCAAGCCATCGTAGGAGCGTCCACGGACATCCGACTCGGCCTGTGGACAACTCCTAGATCACTTGCAGACCGTTCGCTCGTTCGGGGGCTTCCCGCTGAGGAGGTAGGTGTTCACGGCGCCGTGCACGCACTTGTTTCCGCTGTCGTAGGCCCCGTGCCCCTGGCCGTCGTACGTCAACTCGACGCCCACGTCCTCGCCGAGCGCATCGACCATCTTCTTCGCCCCCTCGTACGGGGTGGCCGGGTCGCCGGTGTTGCCGACCACGAGGATCGGGGCGGAGCCGGGCGCGCTGACGTCCGGGTGCTCGGCGGCCCCTTCGACGGACCAGCCGGAGCAGTTGAGCTTCCCCCGGGCCAGGTAGTCGCCGAACATCGGGGACGCCTTGCGGAACTCCGGCAGCTTCGCCTCGACGTCCTTCGACGTGTAGCGGGGCTTGTCGTCGGCGCAGTTGATGGCGATGTTCGCGGCCTGGATATTGCTGTACTTGCCGTCCTCGTTGCGTCCGTTCATCGAGTCGGACAACGCCATAAGGATCTTGCCGTCACCGTTGTACGCCTGCTGGAGACCCTCGGTCAGGTACTCCCAGAAGTCCTGTGAGTACAGGGCCTGCGCGACCCCGTTGGTCGCCGCGGTCTGTGTGAGATCGCGCGGGAAGACGCCCGGGATCGGCTTCTCCTCGAGCTCGTCGAGCAGCTTTGTGATCTTGGTCTTGACGTCTTGCGGAGTGTCACCGACCGGACAGTCCTCGGCCTGGGACGTGCAGTGCTTCGCGTAGTTGTCGAGGGCGAGCTGGAAACCCTTTGCCTGGCCGAGCGCCCCCTCCTCCGGGTCCTGGGTGGGGTCGACGACGCCGTCGAACACGGCACGGCCCATCTTCTTGGGGAACAAGTGGGCATAGACGCCGCCCAGTTCGGTGCCGTAGGAGATGCCGAAGTAGTGCAGTTTGTCGTCGCCCAGGACCTGGCGCATGAGATTCATGTCGCGAGCCGCGTCCGTGGTGCGTACGTGGGGGAGGACGTCGTCGGAGTTCTTCTCGCACGTGTCGTTGAACGTCTTGATGCTGTCGACGAGCTTCTTCTGTTCCGCGGTGTCGTCCGGCGTCGAGTCCTGTTGGAAGTAGTCGTCGAGCTGTTTGTCGTCCTCGCACCTGACGCCCGCGCTGCGACCCACCCCACGCGGGTCGAAGCTGACGAGGTCGTAGCGGGTGCGCAGCTTCGCGTACTCGGATCCGAAGGCCGGCAGAGTGGTGACACCAGAGCCGCCGGGGCCGCCGAAGTTGAAGATCAGCGAGCCGATCCGCTTGTCCTTGTCCCCGCTCGCCTTGGCGCGGATCAACGCCAGGTCGATCGTCTCGCCCTTGGGCTTGTCCCAGTCGAGTGGCGCCTTCATGGTGGCGCACTGCCACTCGGCGCCACCGGGAAGCGGAGAAGGCGCGTCGCCACCTCCCTGGGATTCCGCGGGTGCGGGGCAGTCCTTCCAGCTCAACGACTGGGAAGGAAGATCCACGTCGTCCTTTGTGTCGCTGCTGCACGCCGCGAGCGATACGGACAGCAGGGTGGCGGCGGTCAGGGCAGCGGTACGGGACCAGGACGGATTGGGCATGCGTCCATCCTGCGGCGGCAGGGTGCGGGGCGCTCGGGCTGCGGGCTGTGCGAGTGAGGTTCTCGCCGCCCGGGAGGCCCAAGTCGCCCAAGTCGCCTAGAGGGCGCCCTTCCTTGTGAGGTGGTTGAAGAACAGCCATCCGGGCAGCACGGGGAGCCACAAGGTGAGCAGCCGGTACAGCAGCACCGCGGGCGCCGCCACCTCCTTGGGGAGGCCGACCGCGATCAGACCCACCGTCAGGGTCGCCTCGACGGCGCCCACGCCACCCGGTGTCGGGGCAGCCGAGCCGAGCGCGTTACCGGCGAGGAAGACCACCGCGACGCTGGCCAGGCTGATCGTGGTCTGGGTCTCGTCCCCGAAGGCACGGATCGAGGCGTCGAGGCACATCACGAAGCAGGCGGTCAGCAGCAGCATGCCGCCGATGCCCGTGAGCAGCTTCCGCGGCCGCTGCAACACGTCGAGCATGCGTGGCACGACCCCGGCGAAAAGTGAGCGCACGCGCGTGGACACGAATTTCCGCAGGAACGGGATCGACGTCATGACAAGGACGAGCACCGCGACGGTCAACAGGCCCGCGATGACCGTGCGGGACGGCGACAAGGAGGGCGTCTTCTCCGTCCCCGTCAGGTAACCGAAGGTCAGCAGCAGCAGGATGTGGCTGCCCATGCCGAACAGCTGCGAGGCGCCCACACTCGCCACGGCGAGCCCCGGACGCACCCCGGAGCGCTGCAGGAAACGCGTGTTGAGCGCCACTCCACCGACTGCCGCCGGCGCCACGATCTTCACGAAGGAACCGGCGACCTGGGCCGCGACGGCTCGCATGAAGGGGACGCGTTCCGGCACGAAGCCGAGCAGGCTCATCGCGGCGGCTACGTAGCTGAGCGCGGAGAACAGCACCGCGAGGCCGACCCAGCCCCACTCGGCCTCGCGCACGATCGCGCTGAAGTCGATGTGGGTGAGCTGTGACAGCAGGAAGTACGCGCCGATCGCACCGGCGATGAAACTGATCAGCGTGCGCGGCCTGATGCGCTCCAGGCGCGCCGGTTCGACGGGAGCCTGGGGCCGGATGCGCAGCACCTGGTGGCGGATCTGGGTCAGCAGATCCTCCTCGCGGGCCTCTTCCAGGGCCTCGTCGAGGGCCCGCTTCTCGGCCTGTCGCTCCGCCTTCTCGGACTTCTTCTCGTCGCGTACGGACACCTTGGCGGCGTCGCTGGGGGTGGTCTCCTCGATGCGCGCCTGCTTGGCCTTGCTGGACGCCTCCAGGACGGCCTCACGCTCACGCTGGGCACGCTCACGTCCGAGCTTGCGCAGCGTCGCCCTGGTGGAGCGGGTGAGCGCGATCGGCTGCAGCAGCGGCAGACAGTCGGCGATGGTGTCCGGGCCGAGGACTCCTACGGCGGACGCGACGGTGCGCTCGGCGCCCGCCCGAAGTCCGAGCGTCGTCAGAAGCTGGGCGATGTCCATGCGGAGCACCAGGTCGCCAGCGGCGATCTCGCCACCGCGCAGGTCCGTCAGGACGACGGTGCCGGAACGATCCACCAGAATGGCGTCGCCGGCCAGTCGGCGATGCGCGATCCGCCGTGACTGGAGCGCCTGGACCTGATGCCACGTGTCGCGCATCAGCTCATCGGTGATCTCCTCGTCCGGCAGCGAGTCCAAGGACCGGCCGCCGACGTGCTCGTAGACGAGCATGACCGCATCGGGGCCGAGCTCGGACGTCGCGATCAGCTTCGGCGCGTTCGCCCCGGCGGCGATCGCCGCATAGGCGAGCAGCGCCTCCTGCTCCAGGGCCTGGCGCAGCGATTGGAGGCTGCGGCGCTGCGTGATGCCGCGCAGCGTCAGTCGTCGCCACACGCGGTAGAAGAAGCCCTGCGCCTGCTGCTCCCGGTCCACCACGGTGACGTCGAGCGGTGGGCCGTCCTCCAGGGTGACGAAGTAGCGCCGCCCCCGGTCGCCGTTCTCCGTGGCGCCCTCATGGGCTTCCTCGCGGGAGGCGCTGACCGGGTGGAAGCCGACGTGGCGCAGTCCGGCGAGGAGCGTCTGCCCTGTGGGGCGCACGTTCGGGGAGCCGACGGCGTACAGCGTTCCGTAGGCGACGGTCCAGCCGATGAGGACCGTCAGGATGATCGAGAACGGTGTCGTGTAGCCGGTGACGAGCATCGCGAAGGCGTCGAGCAGCAGCACCACCCACAGCACGACGCGCCACCGTGGTCGCCGGGACATGCCGACGGCCGTCATGTAGGCGATGACGGGCGCCAAGTAACCGTGCACCGGGTCGGTCAGCGCGTGGATGTCGCCGGGCGACACCGTGGTGAGCGCTTCCTGGATGGACCGCGGGGCGGCCTTGGCGACCCAGAGGTCCGTAGCGAGCGTCACCCCGTGCGCGAGGACCGCGGCGAGCACTCCGTCGGCGATCCGTAGGCCGTCGCGCTTGATGAGCCGCTCGATGGCGAACGCGACCGGTACCAACAGGATGGCGATGCTCGACGCGAGACCCGCGAACTTGGTCAGCAGGTCGGGTGCCTGTCCTGTGCCCTTGTCGATGTCCTGGGCGAAGCCCGAGGTCGTGCCGTGCGCGAACGCCGCGATCGCCAGGATCACGACGACGGCGAGCAGGCCGACGAGGAGCCGCATGAGATCGGAGGGGCGGTGCACGCGCGCGGGGAGCAGTGGTTCGTCCCCGTCGACCTGCTCGGCGTGTGCGCCGCCCTCCGCACAGTCGGGGTCGTGCAACGGTTGCTCGTGCTTCGTTTCGGGGGCCTGGTCGGCCGCTTCGTCAGGGCGCGCCGGTGCCACAGAGGTGCCCTCCGCCTTGTCGGGGTGCACGCTCTGCTGCTCCGTGGTCTCTTCTTGATCTCGTATCACCAGTCACCGTCCGCACGATGGTGGCATGCCGCACCGCCATAGGGGGGCATCAGGGTGCATTCGAGAAAGCGGCAGTACTCGACAGGCTTGGCCGTCCGCGTCTGTGCCGGCCGCCTCTCGTACATCCCTCCGCGCTGTCGGTGCCGTGCGGCAGGATGGGTCGGATGAGCAAGGAGAGCGAACCGGCGGGAGAGCTTCCCGCGTACGCGGAGCGCGTCCTGGACGTCGCGGAGCTGATCCCGAGCGGTCGGGTCATGACGTACGGGGACGTGGCCGAATGGCTCGAGGAGGGCGGGCCCCGTCAGGTGGGGCGGGTGATGGCTCTCTACGGAGGCGCGGTTCCGTGGTGGCGCGTGGTGCGAGCGGACGGGCAGTTCCTGCCCGGGAACGAGCTGCGCGCGCTCGACCACTACAGAGAGGAGAGCACGCCCTTGCGTCAGGCATCCCGGGCCGCCGAAGGGCACCTGCCACGCCTCGACATGAAGCGCGCGCGGTGGGACGGCCGGGCGGGTACGGAAGCTCACAATTGACAGCTTCGGCCATCCCGCGCGCGGGTGGGGTGCCGGTGGCCCGTATGGGGGAAACGGGGCATGCGGGGCACTTCGGCGGCCCTGTGTCCGTTGGTGAGACCGGGCACATCCGCGCCCGGAGGAGTGCGGGAGAGGCGCCGGAAGCCCGGCTTCCGCCACACTCGACGGCGTAGCGTCGACGGCACCGTCGATGGCAGACACCTCCTTCACCCCATGGCCACCGCTTCGCGCGGAAGCCTCTTCGACCACCAGCACACCCACCAGGACCAGCGATCCACGTGAGCTCTTCCTCGTCCACCCGGCACCTGTCGCAGCACCAGGTTCGACAGGGGACCCCCGGTGCGTACCGGCTGGTGCGTACCCCGCCGATTCAGGTGGGCCCCCCTCGTCTGGACGCACATCAGCGTGCGGTGGTTGACCATGCCCACGGGCCGCTCCTCGTCCTGGCCGGTCCTGGAACGGGCAAGTCCACGACGCTCGTGGAAGCCGTCTCGGCGCGTATCGCCAAGGGCACCGACCCCGAACGCATCCTGGTGCTCACGTTCAGCCGGAAGGCCGCGGTCGAACTGCGCGACCGCATGGCGCAGCGCATCGGTGCCGCGCACGCCCCACAAGCGACGACATTCCACTCGTTCTGCTACGCCCTGGTCCGCGCCCACCAGGACGCGGACCTCTTCGTGGATCCCTTGCGGCTGTTGTCGGGGCCCGAGCAGGACGTCGCCGTACGGGAGCTGCTCGCGGGGCAGATCGGCCTGGAGAAGGCGGGGCTCGCGCATGTGCGCTGGCCGGACGACCTGCGCGCGTGCCTGACCACGCGGGGCTTCGCCGACGAGGTGCGCGCGGTCCTCGCCCGAAGCCGGGAGCTGGGTCTCGGGCCGGCCGCCCTGGACGCCTTCGCGCGCCGCATCGGCCGCCCTGACTGGCGGGCGGCCGCCACCTTCCTCGCCGAGTACCTGGACGTCCTCGACGCACAGGGCGTGCTCGACTACGCGGAACTGGTGCATCGCGCCGTGCTCCTCGCGCGCCGCACGGAGGTCGCGGACCGGCTCGCCACGCAGTACGACGCCGTGTTCGTCGACGAGTACCAGGACACCGACCCCGCCCAGGTGCGGCTGCTGCACGCGCTCGCGGGCGGGGGGCGCACGCTCGTCGCCTTCGGCGATCCGGACCAGTCGATCTACGCGTTCCGGGGCGCGGACGTGAACGGCATCCTGGAGTTCCCCGGTGACTTCCCGCAGGCGGACGGCGCCCCCGCCCCGGTCGAGGTGCTCACCACATCCCGGCGTTCCGGCGCCGGTCTCCTGGAGGCGACGCGCCGCATCACCCAGCGGATGCCCCTGACCCGGCTGCCCGCGCACAAGGTGCGTGCCCACCGCGAGCTGTCAGCCGTGCGAGACGGAGGCAGGGCCGAGGTCTACACGTATCCGACGTCCGGTACGGAGCTCGACAACATCGCGGACATCCTGCGGCGTGCCCACCTGGAGGACGGCATTCCGTGGAGCGACATGGCCGTCCTGGTGCGCGCCGGCTCGCGCGGCATTCCGGGAGTGCGGCGCGCCCTCACGGCGGCAGGCGTCCCTCTCGACATCGACGGTGACGATCTGCCGCTGCGCCACGAACCGGCGGTCACGCCGCTGCTGACGGCTCTGAAGGTGGTGGCACGCGCGGACACCCCGGACACCCCGGACGCGCCCGACTCCTCGGAGGCCCCGGACGCCTCGGAAGGCGCGTACCGGCTCGACACCGAGACCGCCCTGGAACTCCTGGCCTCGCCGCTCGCCGGGATGGACACGGCCGATCTGCGCCGCCTGGGGCGTGCGCTGCGCGAGGAGGAGCGCGCGTCAGGGAACGCGCTGCCGCCGCCCTCGGACGAGTTGCTCGCGCGTGCCCTCGTCGAGCCCGAACGGCTCGCGCTGCACGACCCGGCGTACGCCCGAGGTGCGCAGCGTCTCGGCGCGCTCCTCGCGACCGCCCGCCAGAAGCTCGCCGACGGCGGCACCGCCGAAGAGGCCCTCTGGGAGCTGTGGAACGGCACCCCCTGGCCGAGCCGGCTCGAACGTGCCGCCCGCCGAGGCGGCGCGGCCGGGCGCAACGCGGACCGTGACCTGGACGCCGTCTGCGCCCTGTTCGCCGTCGCCGCGCGCGCGGAGGAGCGCACCGGAGGCCGTGGCGCCCGCAACTTCCTCGAGGAGCTCGAGGCCCAGGACATCGCGGCCGACACCCTCGCGGGACGGGCCGTGCGCCCGGACGCCGTCCGCCTGATGACCGCGCACCGCTCCAAGGGCCTGGAGTGGCGGCTCGTCGTCGTCGCCGGCGTCCAGGAAGGACTCTGGCCCGACCTGCGGCGCCGCGGTTCGCTCCTGGAGGCCGACCGCATCGGACGCGACGGCCTCGCCGAACCCCTCACCCCCGGGGCGCTGCTCACAGAGGAACGACGTCTGTTCTACGTCGCCGCCACGCGCGCGCGGGAGCGGCTCGTCGTCACCGCCGTGAAGGCGCCCGCCGACGACGGCGACCAGCCGTCCCGGTTCCTGACCGAGTTGGGCGTGGAACCCAAGGACGTCAGCGGGCGCCCACGCCGCCCCCTGGCAGTGGCCGCCCTCGTCGCCGAACTGCGCGCCACGACGGTCGACCCGCGCGTCTCCGAAGGGCTGCGCGAGGCCGCCGCACGCCGCCTCGCCCAGCTCGCGGCGCTCAGCGACGACGGAAGACCGCTCGTGCCGTCCGCCCACCCGTACCGCTGGTGGGGCATGTACGAGCCGACCGAGAGCAAGGTCCCGCTGCGCGACCGGGACAAGCCCGTCGTCCTCTCCGGAAGCGCCCTCGACCAGCTGGCCAACACCTGTGCCCTGCAGTGGTTCCTCGGCCGCGAGGTGAAGGCCGACGCCCCAGCCACCGCGGCCCAGGGCTTCGGCAACGTCGTGCACGTCCTGGCCGACGAGGTCGCCTCCGGGCGGACACCCGCCGACCTCGCCGTCCTCATGGAGCGCCTGGATTCCGTGTGGGACTCCCTCGCCTTCGACGCGCCCTGGAAGTCGGCCCAGGAGAAGGAGAACGCCCGCGCCGCGCTCGAACGATTCCTTCAGTGGCACGTCATGGACCGTACGGGCCGCACCCCCGTCGCCAGCGAGCACGACTTCGACGTGACGCTCGAAACGGGTCCCTACGAAGTGCGCATTCGCGGCTCCATGGACCGTGTGGAGCGGGACGCCGAGGGCCGCGCCTACGTGGTCGACTTCAAAACCGGCAAGCAGACACCGAGCGCCGCGGACGTCGCCCACCATCCACAGCTCGCCGTGTACCAGCTCGCCGTGAACGAAGGCGTGGTCGACGAGATCTTCGAAGGAGTTCGTCCGCACTCCGGGGGAGCGGAACTCGTGCAGCTTCGGCAGGGCGCCGCCAAGAAGGACGGCGGCGAGACCCTGCCGAAGGTGCAGGCGCAAGAGCCCCTCGAAGGGGAGTGGGTCGGCGACCTCCTCGCCACCGCGGCCGGCAAGGTCCTCGACGAGCGCTTCGTACCGACCACCGGGCAGCACTGCACGCACTGCGCCTTCCGTGCCTCGTGCAGCGCGCGCCCGGAGGGCAAACACGTGGTCGAGTGACGTGCGCCTCCACTGGGCAGGAACAGGACGGCGCTGTCAGTGGTGCCGGTTAGCCTCGATGAGGTGACCACGCGCCTCACCGACCCCGAGCAGCTCAAAGAGCTGCTCGGCATCCCGTTCACCCCGGAGCAGACGGCCTGCATCACCGCGCCGCCCGCCCCGCAGGTGATCGTGGCCGGAGCGGGCTCCGGAAAGACGACGGTGATGGCCGCCCGCGTGGTCTGGCTGGTCGGCACCGGTCAGGTCGCCCCCGAGCAGGTCCTGGGCCTCACGTTCACCAACAAGGCGGCCGGGGAACTGACCGAGCGTGTCCGCAAGGCATTGATCAAGGCGGGCGTCACCGACCCCGATGCCATCGATCCGGACAACCCCCCGGGCGAGCCCGTGATCTCCACCTACCACTCCTTCGCGGGCCGGCTCCTGACCGACCACGGCCTGCGCATCGGGCTCGAACCCACGACGCGACTGCTCGCCGACGCCACGCGCTTCCAGCTCGCCGCGCGCGTGCTGCGCGAAGCGCCCGGCCCCTACCCCGCCCTCACGCGCTCCTTCGCCGACCTGGTCAGCGACCTGCTCACGTTGGACGGCGAGCTGGCGGAACACCTCGTACAGCCCGGCAAGCTGCGTGCGTACGACCATGAGCTGCTGCGCGCCCTCGAAGGCGTCAAACTCAGCAACGCAGACCTGCGGAAGGTGCCCGAGGCGGCCACCGCGCGCCTGGAGCTGGCCGAGCTGGTGGGGCACTACAGGGAGGCCAAGCGCACGCGCGACCTCCTCGACTTCGGCGACCAGATCGCCCTGTCGGCGACGCTGGCCGACACCCGGCCCGAGGTGGGCGAGATCCTGCGCGACGAATTCCGCGTCGTCCTGCTCGACGAGTACCAGGACACGTCCGTGGCCCAGCGGATCCTGCTCGCAGGCCTCTTCGGCGGGGGGACGGGCCACGCGGTGACCGCGGTCGGCGACCCCTGCCAGGCGATCTACGGGTGGCGCGGCGCTTCCGTCGCCAACCTCGACGACTTCCCGCGCCACTTCGCGTACGGGGACGGGCGCCCGGCCACCCGCTTCGCGCTCAGGGAGAACCGGCGCAGCGGCGGCCGCCTGCTCGACCTGGCCAACGGGCTCGCCGAGCCGCTCCGGGCGATGCACGCGGGCGTGGAGGCCCTGCGGCCCGCCCCCGGGGCCGAGGGGGACGGAGTCGTGCGCTGCGCCCTGCTGAGCACGCACAGCGAGGAGATCGACTGGCTCGCCGACTCCATCGGCCACCTCGTCGCTACGGGAACGGCACCCGGAGAGATCGCCGTCCTGTGCCGCACCGCGACCGACTTCGCCGAGATCCAGGGCGCGCTGGTCGCCCGCGACATCCCGGTCGAAGTCGTCGGCCTCTCCGGCCTGTTGCACCTCCCGGAGATCGCCGACCTGGTCGCCATGTGCGAGGTCCTCCAGGACCCCGGTGCGAACGCCTCCCTCGTGCGACTGCTGACCGGCCCGCGCTGGCGCATCGGCCCGCGCGACCTCGCCCTCCTCGGGCGCAGGGCCCGCTTTTTGGTCTCCCACGCGCGCGGGGGTGAGGACGACGACCCGGACCGGCGCCTGGCCGCGGCCGTCGAGGGGGTAGACCCCTCCGAGGTGATATCGCTGGCGGACGCGCTCGACACGTTCCTGGAGACCTCGACCGGCACCGAAGAGGACGACGACGGGCTGCCGTTCTCGCCGGACGCGCGCGTGCGCTTCGCCCGGCTCGCCACCGAACTGCGCGAGCTGCGCCGCTCGTTGTCCGACCCCCTCATGGACGTGCTGCACCGTGTCCTGGCGGTCACCGGCCTGGAGGTCGAACTCTCCGCGTCCCCGCACGCGTTGGCGGCCCGGCGGCGCGAGACGCTGTCGAACTTTCTCGACATCGCCGCCTCCTTCGCGGCCAACGACGGCTCCGCGACGCTGCTCGCCTTCCTCGGATTCCTGCGCACCGCGGCGCAGTACGAGAAGGGCCTCGACAATGCGCTGCCCGGTGGCGAGGACACCGTGAAGGTGCTCACCGCTCACAAGTCCAAGGGCCTCGAATGGGACGTCGTCGCCGTTCCCGGCCTCGTCAACGGCACGTTCCCGAGCACCCAAGGCCGTGAGAAGTGGACGGCGCAGGCCAAGGTCCTGCCCCACGAACTGCGCGGTGACGGCGCCACGTTGCCCGAGATCGAGACGTGGGACTCCAAGGGCATGAAGGCCTTCCACGCCGATATGAAGGACCACCAGCACACGGAAGAACTGCGCCTGGGATACGTCACGTTCACGCGTCCGCGCTCTCTGCTGCTCGGCTCAGGGCACTGGTGGGGGCCGTCCCAGAAGCGCAGGCGCGGCCCGTCGGACTTCCTCCAGACGCTGTACGAGCACTGCGCGGCCGGTTACGGCGAGATCGAGGTGTGGGCGGACGAACCGGCGGAGGACGAGGAGAACCCGGCCCTCCAAGAGAACTCGGCCGAGCACGCCTGGCCGCTGCCGCTGGACGAGGAGGCGCGGGCGCGCCGCCGGGCCGCCGCCCACACTGTCCTCGCCCACTTGGAGCGCGCCGCGGGACCCGAGGCCGCGTACGCCCACACGGAGTCGCACCCCGCCACCCTCGACGAGCCGCCCTTCGAGGACCCCGACTGGCCGCCCCCGCCCGAGGATGACGAACCGCCCTACGACCCCTACGAGGACGACCACGACCCGTACGAGGACGCCGCACCCCCGGCCGACACCTACGCGCGCGTGGCCGAGCACGAGCGAGCGGCCCCGGTCGTACCGCATCCCGCTCCCGCGCCGGAGGCGGAGCTCACCCCGGAGGAGGCACGCACCATCGCCTCCTGGGACCGCGACCTCGACTCGCTGACAGGCGAGCTGTTGCGCGCCCGCGCCGCCGTGCGCGATGTCCCCGTCCCGCACACGCTCACCGCGTCCCAGCTGCTGCGGATGGCCGCCGACCCGGACGCCTTCGCCCAGGAACTCGCCCGCCCCATGCCCCAGCCACCGCAGCCGGCGGCCCGCAGGGGCACCCGGTTCCACGCCTGGATCGAGGCACGGTTCGAAGAGCTGCGGCTGCCCATGCTCGACCCCGAGGAGCTTCCCGGCAGCGATGCCGAGATCGCGGACGAGCGCGACCTGGAGGCACTCAAGGAGGCCTTCGAGCGCACCCCGTACGCCCATCGCTCTCCCTACCGGGTCGAGACGTCGTTCCAGCTGGCCATCGCGGGACGTATCGTCCGGGGCCGTATCGACGCCGTCTACAAGGAGGGCGACGGCGACGAGGCGACGTACGAGATCGTGGACTGGAAGACGGCCCACCGGAAGTCCGCCGACCCCCTCCAGCTGGCTGTCTACCGGCTTGCCTGGGCCGAGCAGCAGGGCGTTCCCCTGGAAGCGGTGAGCGCCGCCTTCCTGTACGTACGCACCGGGGAGACGGTCCGGCCGCGACGGCTGCCCGGCCGGGAGGAGCTGGAGCGGCTCCTCCTGGAGGACCCGCAGCAGCCGGCGGAGCCCGTGGAGGAACCGCCGGACGAACACGTTCGGGCGGGCGGATAGGCTCGTGACCATGAGCAAGCCCGTTGACACTGCCGTCAGCACAGTCCGTGCGTATGTCGAGAACCACCGCGAGGCGTTCCTCGACGACCTCGCCGCCTGGCTGCGGATCCCCTCCGTGTCCGCCCAGCCCGACCACGCACCGGACGTGCGGCGCAGCGCCGACTGGCTTGCCGCGAAACTTGCCGGGACGGGCTTCCCGACATCGGAGGTGTGGGAGACGCCCGGCGCCCCCGCCGTGTTCGCCGAGTGGCCCTCGGGCGACCCCGGGGCCCCCACGATCCTCGTCTACGGGCATCACGACGTGCAGCCCGCGGCGCGCGAGGACGGCTGGGAGACCGACCCCTTCGAGCCGGTCGTCGTCGGAAACCGCCTCCACGCGCGCGGGGCGGCCGACGACAAGGGACAGGTGTTCTTCCACACCCTTGGCGTGCGTGCCCACCTGACCGCGACCGGCCGCACCGCACCCGCGGTCAACCTCAAGTTCCTCATCGAAGGCGAGGAGGAATCGGGCTCCCCGCACTTCCGTGCCCTCGTGGAAGAGCGCAAGGAGCGCCTGGCGGCGGACGCCGTGATCGTCTCCGACACCGGTATGTGGTCCGAGGACACCCCCACGGTGTGCACCGGCATGCGCGGCCTCGCCGACTGCGAGATCGAGCTGTACGGCCCCGACCAGGACATCCACTCCGGTTCGTTCGGCGGCGCCGTCCCGAACCCGGCGACCGCGGCCGCCCGCCTCGTGTCCGCGCTGCACGACGAGCACGCGCGCGTGGCCGTCCCCGGCTTCTACGACGGCATCGTGGAACTCACCGACCGGGAGCGCGAGCTGTTCGCGGAGCTCCCGTTCGACGAGGAGCAGTGGCTGCGCACGGCGAAGTCCCGGGCCGCCTACGGAGAGGCCGGGCACAGCACCCTGGAGCGCATCTGGGCCCGCCCCACCGCCGAGGTCAACGGCATCGGCGGTGGCTATCAGGGCCCCGGCGGCAAGACGATCGTGCCGTCCTCCGCGATGCTCAAGCTCTCCTTCCGGCTGGTCGCCGGGCAGGACCCGGACCACATCGAGAAGGCCGTCACCGACTGGGTCGCCGAGCAACTGCCCGCGGGGATTCGCCACACGATCACGTTCGGGGCCGCCACCCGCCCCTGCCTCACACCCCTCGACCACCCGGCGTTGAAGTCCGTCGTACGCGCCATGGGAATGGCCTTCGAGAAGAAGATCCGCTTCACCCGAGAGGGTGGCTCGGGTCCCGCGGCCGACCTCCAGGACGTCCTCGACGCCCCGGTGCTCTTCCTGGGCATCTCCGTGCCCTCCGACGGCTGGCACGCCCCCAACGAGAAGGTCGAACTCGACCTCCTTATGAAGGGTGTCGAAACAACCGCCCACCTGTGGGGCGATCTCGCGGAGAGCTGGGCAGATGCACACTGATTGAGGCCCCGCGCACCCACCTCGCCGAACCGCCCGCCGAACCACCCAATCCACCGGGGGAGTTGGAAGCACTCGTGACCACCTGGACCGACCGAACCGCCGACCTCGCCGCAACGCGACCCCTCTCGCTCTCCGCGCCGAGCGGAATCGACCGCGCTGCCCACCACCGTCTCGACGAGGCGTGGCTCGCCGCCGCGTGGAGCCACCCCACGACCCGCGTCTTCGTGGTCTCGGGTGGTCAGGCGCTCATCGACGAGACCTCGGACGGCACGACGGAACTGGTCATGACCCCGGCCTTTGAAGCGCCTCTCACGGAGGCGCATCGCTACTTCCTGGGCACCGACGAGGACGGCGTGAGCTACTTCGCGCTCCAGAAGGACACGCTTCCCGGACGCATGGACCAGTCCGCCCGCCCGGCCGGACTGCGCGAGGCGGGGATGCTCCTCTCGCAGCGGGACGCGGGCCTCATGGTGCACGCCGTCGCCCTGGAGAACTGGCAGCGCCTGCACCGTTTCTGCTCCCGCTGCGGCGAGCGCACCGTCATCGCCGCCGCGGGCCACATCCGCCGCTGCCAGGCCTGCGGAGCCGAGCACTACCCGCGCACCGACCCGGCCGTGATCATGGCCGTCACGGACGATCAGGACCGCATCCTGCTCGGCCGCCAGGTGCACTGGCCCGAAGGGCGTTTCTCGACACTCGCCGGTTTCGTCGAGCCCGGCGAGTCCATCGAACAGTCGGTGCGGCGCGAGGTCTTCGAGGAGGCGGGTGTCGTCGTCGGTGACGTCGAGTACGTCGCCAGCCAGCCCTGGCCGTTCCCGTCCAGCCTGATGCTCGGCTTCATGGCGCACGCCACGTCCTTCGAGATCAACGTGGACGGTGACGAGATTCACGAGGCGCGCTGGTTCTCCCGCGAGGACCTGCGGACCGCCTTCGACTCCGGTGAGGTCATGCCTCCCTACGGGATCTCGATCGCGGCCCGGCTGATCGAGCTGTGGTACGGCAAGCCCCTGCCGAAGCCCAGCGACGCACTGTGAGTGCTCCGGTCGTGGACAGCGGAAAGCCCCCGTACCCGGGTTCGGGCGGGGGCCTTTCGCTCAGATCCGGGCGGCTCAGGCGGCCATGGCCTGCTTGACCTGGGCCAGCGAGGGGTTCGTCATGACCGACTCGGTGCCGCTGTCGGACACCACGAGGAGCGTGGGGACCGTCTGGTTCCCGCCGTTCGCCTTCTGGACGAAGGCCGCGGAATCCGGGTCGTGCTCGATGTTGACCTCGTTGTACCCGATGCCCTCACGGTCCATCTGCTTCTTCAGCCGCTGGCAGTAGCCGCACCACGTGGTGCTGTACATCGTCACAGTGCCCGGCATTTCCTCGTGCTCCTTCGGTGGCTGGGGGGTGCGTGTTCGCAATGAGTCGAACGTACGCGGAGCGGCGACCATTCCCGCACGTCGAACGCATTGGTACGACTAACGGTCGGTACCTGTGGACAACGCGACGCATCCGTCCCCGCGGACCTGGCAGCATGGCGGGGTGACAGCAGCAACGCACTCCACCCTGTTCCCGCAGGACCCCGACCGCGCCCAGTACTCGGCTCCGCCGAGCGGCGCCGACGCGGTGCTCGAGGGGCTCGACCCCGAGCAGCGCGCCGTGGCGACGGCCCTGCACGGTCCGGTGTGTGTGCTCGCGGGCGCGGGCACGGGCAAGACACGAGCGATTACCCATCGCATCGCATACGGCATCCACGCGGGGATCCTCCAGCCCAATACCGTCCTCGCCGTCACCTTCACCAACCGTGCCGCCGGTGAGATGCGCGGCCGGCTCAGGCAGCTCGGCGCCGAAGGGGTGCAGGCCCGCACCTTCCACTCCGCCGCCCTGCGCCAGCTCCAGTTCTTCTGGCCCAAGGCGGTCGGCGGCGAGCTGCCCCGGATCGTCGACCGCAAGATCCAGCTGGTCGCCGACGCCGCGGCCGCCTCGCGCCTGCGCCTGGACCGCGGTGAGCTGCGCGACGTGACCGCGGAGATCGAGTGGTGCAAGGTCACACAGACCGTCCCCGGTGACTACGCCGCGGCGGTGCACAAGGCGGGACGTGAAGCGCCCCGGCAGCCCGCGGAGATCGCCCAGATCTACTCCGCGTACGAAACCCTCAAGCGGGACCGCTCCGTCATCGACTTCGAGGACGTCCTGCTGCTCACCGTGGGCATCCTTCAGGACCGGCAGGACATCGCCGAGCAGGTCCGCGCCCAGTACCAGCACTTCGTCGTCGACGAGTACCAGGACGTCAGCCCGCTCCAGCAGCGCCTGCTCGACCTGTGGCTCGGCGAGCGCGACAGCCTCTGCGTCGTCGGGGACGCCAGCCAGACGATCTACTCCTTCACCGGGGCCACCCCTGACCACCTGCTGGGCTTCCGCACGCGCCACCCCAGTGCCACCGTCGTCAAGCTGGTCCGCGACTACCGCTCCACGCCCCAGGTCGTGCACCTTGCCAACGGGGTGCTGACCCGAGCGAGCGGTCGCGCCGCCGAGCACCGCCTGGAACTGATCTCGCAGCGCGAGGCGGGCCCCGAGCCGGCCTACGTCGAGTACGCCGACGAGCCCGCCGAGGCCGAAGGCGCCGCGGGCCGCATCCGGGAGCTGATCGACTCCGGGGTGTCGGCCGGCGAGGTCGCGATCCTGTTCCGGACGAACGGGCAGTCGGAGATCTACGAACAGGCACTCGCCGACGCGGGCGTGCCCTACCAGCTGCGTGGCGCCGAGCGCTTCTTCGAGCGGGCCGAGGTGCGCAAGGCACACCATGAGCTGCGAGCGGCGGCCCGCTTCGGTGACAACGACGCGGGGCTCGACGAGGCCGTCGATCTGCCTTCCCAGGTCAGAGCCGTGCTGTCCGGCGCGGGCTGGACCACCGAGCCGCCGGCGGGTTCGGGGGCCGTACGCGACCGCTGGGAGTCGCTCGCCGCCATCGCCCGGCTCGCGGGGGACTTCGCGAGAGCCGAGCCCACCGCGACGCTGAGCGCGTTCGTGGCGGAACTCGACGCGCGGGCGAGCGCACAGCACGCCCCGACCGTGGAAGGCGTCACCCTCGCCTCGCTGCACGCGGCGAAGGGCCTCGAGTGGGACGCGGTGTTCCTGGTCGGCCTCGCGGAGGGCATGATGCCGATCACCTACGCCAAGACCGACGCGCAGATCGAGGAGGAGCGGCGGCTCCTGTACGTCGGCGTGACCCGCGCGCGTCGCCATCTCGGTCTTTCCTGGGCGCTGTCCCGCTCGCCGGGCGGCCGCCCGAACCGCAGGCCGAGCCGGTTCCTCGACGGGCTGCGGCCGGGGTCGACGGGATCGGCGGGGCGCGGCGCGAGTGCGGGGCGTGGAGGCATCGAGTTCGGCACCCGTGCGGGCACCCGCGAGCCGCTCGGCCCCACACCCCGCAGGGGCGACAGGAAGGTGGCCCGGTGCCATGTGTGCGGGCGCACCCTCGAAGCCGCAGAGATGAAGCTGATGCGCTGTGAGGACTGCCCGTCGGACATGGACGAGGGGCTGTACGAGCGACTGATCGAGTGGCGCGGTCGCACGGCGGCGGGCCTCGGTCAGCCCGCGTTCTGCGTCTTCACCGACAAGACCTTGATCGCCATCGCCGAGACCGCCCCCGAGGACGCGGCCGAACTGTCCCGCATCCCGGGTGTCGGCCGCCGGAAGTTTCGGACGTACGGATCCGATGTTCTCGCCATTTGTGCAGGTCAGACGATTGGTGATCAGCCCGACGGGGAGGCGGGGGACGCCTGATGCAAACTCGTCGAAAAAATAGTTTGCGCATGCCCCGACAATCCCCATAGGTTCATAAGCACGAAAACAGCGGCCTTCTCGGAGGCCCTGGTTCCGTGTTGTACTTGAATGCCGTCGGACCGGTTCGCACCGGTCCCCGATACGCCGAGAGGAGGCGATTCCAGTGATCAGCATCAACGCCAGCTCCATCAGCACCGTCAAAATGACCGATCGCTCGGTCGTCGCTTCCTGCCTGCTCGGCTTCTCGAACCTGGGCACCGGCCTGTCTGGCGTCTCCGCCACGCGTCCGGAGTCCGGCATGTCCCTCGCGGGTCTTCCCATTCGCGAGCGCAATGAGCGACCGACCAAGGCACCGGAAGCAGTAGCGACGGCACAGGCTCAGGCCTATGCCTTTGCAGCGGCCGGTGCCGGATTCCGGAAGCAGACGAAGCAGCACCACACGATGTGGGCCTTCCGTGGGCCTGACCCCTGGAGCGATCCAGCCTGATCAACGATCAGGCCGGCGCCTTCAGGGCCGCGGAACCCCACCCGGGATCCGCGGCCCTTCTGTTTTCCCGGAAGACCCAGCGATCTTCCGAGGAACCAGAGCGAAGGGGCCTCGGGACAAGAAAAGAACCCGGTACCACCGCCACCCGGCCCACCGGCCGGACGACCAGACGAGGAAGAAGACACCGTGCAACTCGAAGCGCACGCCCCGTCCGTACCGCCTTCAGACCCTCTTTCCCAGCCCGTGTCCACGGAGGACTCCACCTTGAACCCGCTGACCGCGCTCACCGCGCTCGATGACGCCATCGAGAACCTCGACGTGCCCGTCCCCTGCCGCGCCTACGACCCCGAGTTCTTCTTCGCGGAGTCGCCGGCGGATGTCGAGTACGCCAAGTCCCTCTGCCGTACCTGCCCGCTGATGGAGGCCTGCCTCGCCGGCGCCAAGGAGCGGCGTGAGCCCTGGGGCGTCTGGGGTGGCGAGCTGTTCGTCCAGGGCGTTGTCGTCGCCCGGAAGCGGCCGCGTGGCCGCCCGCGCAAGAACCCGGTCGTGGCATGAACACCCCCGGAACGATCGACCGCCCTCTGACGCACGACCCCAAGAAGCAGGCCCCGATGAAGACGTCCCCGAGCGAGCCCGCAGGTTCCGCGATCCCAGACTTCACCACCGCCGGCGCGAACGAGTCGCGCCAGAACAGGACCCATCAGATGCAACTCATCCCAGAAGCCCTGGCTCGTGCGCATATGCACGAGCAGCTGCGGGAGGCCGAGAGCGAACGCCGGGCCATGCGCCTGGCCACCGCCCGCCGGATGCAGCGCCGTGCCGAGCGCGCGTCGCTGCGCGCCCGGCGTGCGCTCGCCATGGCCGTCATGCAGTAACCGTCATGCAGTAACCGAACCGTCGACGGGGCTCGTCGATATACGCCGCTGCGTGCGGCTGCTTCCTTGGGGGCCGGTCCGCTTCGGACCGGCCCCCAAGGCGTGTGGCGCCCGGCATTCATCGGCTCATCGAGTTATCGTCGCCGGGTGACGTCTCTTCCTGGCGGGGACTCCGCGACACAGCCCGACCACCAGGCCCTCGCGTGCGCGCGGTGCGGCATGACAGTCCCGGAACTGCCGTTGACCTGGACGTGTTCCGTCGAGGGCGGCACCCGGCGGTACTTCTGCGACGGATGCGCCCGCGAGAACATCAGGGCCATCGAGGGACGGCTCGACTCCGACTGGTGGTGATCAGGCCTCCGCCGCCGGCCAGTCCTCGACGTCCGCCGCATCCCCGGCGGCAAAGCCCGGCACCCAGGCCTCCAGTTCGTCCCGCAGCCGCACGGTGGCCCCGAGCTGGCACAGCACCCCGATCGTGCTGAGCGTCACCCGATGTATCAGCAGGTACGACGGCGGCAGGTTGAGCTGCTTGCCCAGCTGATGGGCGGGGGAGCGGGGATCGGCTATCCGGGCCGCCTGATTGCGCATCCAGGAGCGGGTGAACGTGAAGGCCTCGACGCGGGCCGGCTCGATGATCGGCAGCAAGTAGTCGAGCACCGCGTCCGGTTCGAGCGCGATCGACTCCTTGACGAAGCCCTCCTCGCAGAGCAGCTCGTAGACCGCCTCCGCCTCGCCGTCGAGCGTCCTGCGCAGAGAGGCGCCGATCGGCTCGGGCAGGCCGCCGGGCAGTCGGTCGACCGTGCCGAAGTCGAGGACTCCGAGGCGCCAGCCTCCCTTCTCGTCCGGCAGCAGCCGGAAATTGCCCGGG
Organism: Streptomyces sp. NPDC002790; assembly: GCF_040295505.1. Taxonomy (NCBI): domain Bacteria; kingdom Bacillati; phylum Actinomycetota; class Actinomycetes; order Kitasatosporales; family Streptomycetaceae; genus Streptomyces; species Streptomyces sp. NPDC002790. The sequence goes on from NZ_JBEOVM010000013.1 coordinate 97,424, forward strand.
TGGGGATCCGCGTGCAGCAGGCCTGTGCGCGCGGGCCCCGAGAACAGGAAGTGGGCCAGTAGCTGACCCGCGCGGTCGCGCTCGTCCGCACTGCCCTTGTCGATGATCTCGGCGAGCGGTGTCCCGTCGATCCACTCCGTCACCAGCACCTGATCGCACTGGTGCACCACGTGCGGCACCACGACATCGGCGTCGTCGTCGAACTCTTCCGCGTGCGTCTCCTGGGCCTGCGCCTCCAGCGCGTAGTCCAGCTCCTCGGAGACCCGGTCGCGCAGCTCGGCGATGAGTGGCTTGATGTCCATGCCCGGGACCAGCGGGCCCAACAAGCGTGCGAAGCGGCTCAGTTGTCCGAGGTCCGACAGCAGTGCCTCACCCGCGCCCGGGTACTGCACCTTCACGGCGACCTCGCGCCCGTCGTGCCACACAGCGCGATGCACCTGTCCGATCGACGCGGCGGCCGAGGGCTTGTCCTCGAACTCGATGAACAGTTCGCGCCATTGCTCGCCGAGCCGCTCACCGAGAACCGCGTGCACGGTCCGGGTAGGCATCGGAGGTGCGGCTTCCTGGAGCTTGGTCAGGGCGGCCCGGTACGGGCCGGCGACGTCCTCCGGAAGCGCGGACTCGAAGACGGACAGCGCCTGCCCGACCTTCATGGCCCCACCCTTGAGCTCACCGAGCACCTTGAACAGCTGCTCCGCCGTGCGCTGCTGCAGTTCCCGCCCGACCAGCTCGGCGGACTTACCACCGATGCGTCTGCCGATGCCCCAGGTCGCGCGCCCCGCGAAGCCGATCGGCAGCGCTGCCAGCTTGGCGGTACGGGTAACCGCCTTCCGGGGAAGATCAGACATACACCCCTCCAAGTGCCGAACAGTCATGCCGTGCATGCCCGGGTGCCGTGGTGCCGACAGCCATTGCCTACCCCGCCATTGTGTCGTGCGGCACGGGGTCCACGGAGACCTCCTGCCCGTTACCTCTCTCACCCGCACCGCATGGGCACTGCGGATGTGGCCACACCGGTCGGGCGTGCCAGTCCAGGCCCGGCGCGGCAGCCTCCCAGCGTGCCCCTGTGCTCGACGGCAACTCCCCGTCGAGGAAGGCCAGTCCATGGGCCGCCGCGAGGCCCGCGACAGCGGTGGCAAGGCCGAGGTCACAGGCCTGCACCTGACGGCCGGTCGGCCCCGAACTCCACTGGACGAGCAGCCGGGGCCAGGTCGGATCACGGTCCGTGCGCCCGAGGAGCAGGCAGTGCGCGCAGCCCGTCCCGCCGGGCAGTACCAGCGGCCCGACCACTCCGGTGGCCTCGACGACGCCCGCATACAGGTGTGGAATGCCGGTCTCCAGCAGGTCCTCGACCGCGGCCGGGTCCGGGGAGTGGACCGCGAGTCCGTCACGCGGAGCAATGATCACGAGGGAGAGCGGGGGCTCTTCGGGATCCGGCTCCGCAAGGCGCTCGGGGGCCGACCTGCGCCGATCGGGGCGCGGAGGTCTGGCCGGTGCCATCGAACGCACCACCCGGCGTGCGGACACGTCCCTGCGCTCGCCCGTCGCCTCCATCGGATGCCCGCCCGGTGCCACGTCCCAAGGCTCGACGCACCCGCCGTCCCGCACGTCGACATGGCCGACACCCGCGGAGGCGAGCACCGAGGCGATGACCGCGCCCACCCGCCCGACGCCTCTCACCTGGACCCGCATCGCGCGCCGGGCAGTCAACTTCATTATCGCTTCGGCCGGTTCCGATGTCGTGACTGTCAAGGCGGCGTGGTCGGGGCGGAGCCGATCCATTGCGCGCTTCTGTTTGCGCAGTTCAGCGCCGGTTCTGCCGCCGCCGGTCGCGTCGTCGAGGAGTCCCGCTCCGCTCAGCCGCTCCAGGAGCGCGTCCACATGACCGTCCGGAAGGCCCATCTTCTGGGCCTCTTCGCGCAGGAGCGGGACCCCGCGGGTGCCGTCGAGCAGTGTCAGAAAGCTGCCGGTGGCCGTGTCGACCGGGCCGAGTACCACCGCGTGCGCCGGTGTGAGCCCGAACTGCACCGTGCTCAGGTCGTGCCAGCCGCGCCGCAGGGCCGGCTTCAGGATCGGATGCATGACTGTCCCCCGTACTGTGCCGACGGTGTCGTTCCCGTCGATCGACCGCCAGCATGCCCGCACGGCCGGAGCCGTGCGGAAAGTTGTCCACAGGCTGTGGGTGATAGTCGTACTAATCGAGGGGCGGGTTGCGGGGCCGCACCGAAGACTTCCGGAGGCGGGACTTCCGCCCGCTCCAGCGGGTAACGTCGGGGCGTGTCCGCCGACCCACTGCACCGTGCCACGAACACGCAGCGCAGCATGACCAGCCCGCCCTCAGGCGGCCTGGGGGCGAGCGCGGTCGAGGTGCGCAGAAGCTCCCGGCGTCGCAGGACTGTCTCCGCGTATCGCGAGGGCGATCGCACCGTGGTGCTCATCCCGGCGCGCATGTCGGAGGCCGAGGAGAAGCGTTGGGTGGGCGTCATGCTCGACAAGCTCGCCGCGCAGGAGAGCAAGCGGGTGCTCGGCGACACCGAGCTGGCGGACCGCGCCGAGCGTCTGTCGGACCAGTACCTCGAGGGGAAGGCCCGCCCCGCTTCGGTGCGGTGGGTCACGAACCAGAACACCCGGTGGGGTTCGTGCACTCCGGCGGAAGGCAGCATCCGGCTCTCCCACCGACTGCAGGGCATGCCCGAGTACGTCGTCGACTACGTACTCATCCATGAACTCGCGCACCTGCTGGTCCCCGGTCACGGACCGCGGTTCTGGAGTCTCCTGGACGCGTACCCGCGCACGGAGCGGGCGCGCGGGTACCTCGAAGGAGTGGTCGCGGCCGACCGGCTCCCGCATCTGCCCCCCGCGCGCGGCGACTGATCACCCCTCAACGCGAGTTCTGTACCAGGGGTGTACCGACATCTCCCGCTGTCGGTCTTTGCGGATAGCCTGGCGCGACGCAATCACCATCGGGATGGGGGACGGTCGTTACGCATGGCCAGGGAATTCCAACGCGGCCACAAGGCCAAGATCAGTGACCTCACCGCAGGCACGGATCTGTACGTGGGTGTACAGATCACCGGCCCCGGACTGAGCTTCGACATCAGCTGCTTCGGCCTCGACGCCGAGGAGCGGTTGTCCGACGACCGGTACTTCGTCTTCTTCAACCAGCCGAAAACGCCCGAGGAATCCGTCCAGCTGCTCGGCGCGCAGGCCGGTGACACGGAGTCCTTCCGCGTCACACTCGAGCAGATCCCCGCGAACATCCAGAAGCTTTCTTTCACCGCGACCATCGACGGTGCGGGGCAGATGTCGCAGGTCGCTCCCGGGTACATCCGGATCGTCGCCGGTGGTGAGGAAGTCGCGCGGTATTCCTTCCAAGGTGGTGAGTTCTCCACCGAGCGTGCCGTAATGCTCGGCGATTTCTATCTGAAGGACGTGTGGCGGTTCGCCGCCGTCGGGCAGGGCTTCGACGGGGGCCTGGACGCGCTGCTGAAGAACTTCGGTGGTGAGGTCGCAGAGGAGGAGCCCGCCGCCGCGCCACAGCAGTCCGCGGCACCAAGCTTCGCGCCTCCCGCCCAGGCCACCGCGCCGCCGTCCTTCGCGGCCCCGGCAGCGCCTGCTCCAGCACCCGCGCCTGCCCCGCCCGCCCCGGCGCCCGAGCCGATGCCGCAGAACGTCGCACCGGCGCAGGCCCCCACGCCCCCGCCGCCCCCCGCGCCTTCGGTGCACGCGGCGCCCACCATCGCCGCGCCGCTCGCCACGCCGCCCGGCACGGTCCCGCCGCCGCCCCCGGCGCCGAGCGCTCCGAACCCGTACGGCCAGCAGCAGCCGCAGTTCGGCCAGGTCCCCGGCCAGGGCGGCGCATCACTGCCTCCCGGCTACGACCAGCAACCGCCGGCGCCGCCCGCTCCGCAGGGCTTCGGTCAGCAGCCCCAGACGCCTCCGGCCCAGCACGTCTTCGGCCAGCCCCCGGCCGCCCCCTCCCCGCAGGGGGCGCCGCAGGGCATCCCGCAGCAGGCAGCCGCGCCGGGCGTGGCCGCAGCCCTGGAGAAGTTCCGCGAGGCTCCCACGGGGCAGCGCTGGACGCTCCAGAACAAGAAGCTGATCCGGGTCGACCTCGGGGCCGGCGGCGACCAGCCCGTCCTCGCCCGCCAGGGCAGCATGGTGCTCTACCAGGGCAAGGTCGAGTTCAGCTACAAGGGCGCCGGGTTCGCGGGCCGCATCGTGGGCAACGCCACCGGTCAGGAGATGCAGCTGATGCGCTGCACCGGCCGCGGCCAGGTCTTCTTCGCGGAAGAGGCCACCCACGTGCACCCCATCGAGCTCCAGGGCGACGCGATCTGCGTCTCCGCGGAGAACGTCCTCGCGTTCGACGAGAGCCTGCAGCACGAAGTGCGCAGGATCGAAGGGCACGGCATCCCTGGAGGCGCCCTGTTCGTGATGCAGTTCCAGGGCACCGGAACGGTCGTCGTGAAGACCCACGGCACGCCCGTCGTGCTGCCGGTCACGCCCACCACGTTCGCCGACTCCAACGCCGTCGTGGCCTGGTCCGCGGCCGCGCAGGCGATCGTCTCCAACCAGGTGCGCATGCGCCGCAACGCCTATCCGGGCGACAGCGGCGAAGGCGTCAACCTGCAGTTCCGGGGCGCTCCCGGCAACTTCATCGTCGTCCAGCCGTACGAGGTCTGAGGGAGCCCGTCATGAACCAACCGCTCGCGGGCTTCGCCCCGACCCCGGTAGCCGCCCGCATGGAGAACCACGGCAGCAACATGCTGAAGGTCGCCATGCAGACCGGAAACGACCTCTTCGCGCGCGTGGGCTCGATGGTCGCCTACGAAGGCTTCGTCCAGTACGAGCCCAACCCGCCCGCCGTCCGTCAGATCGCCCGTGACTGGATCACCGGCGAGGGCGCACCTCTCATGAAGTGCTCCGGTGACGGCCTGCTCTACCTCGCCGACTACGGCGCCGACGTCGTCGTCATCAACCTCGGTGGCGAGTCGATCTCCGTCAACGGCACCAACCTCCTGGCCTTCGACGCGCACCTCCAGTGGGGCGTCGAGCGCGTCAAGGGCCTCGCCAAGTTCACTGGTCAGGGCCTGTGGAACATCACGGTCGGCGGCCAGGGGCACGTCGCGCTGACCTCCCGTGGCACCCCCATCGTGGTCGACTGCGGCCGCGGCGAGGACGAGACCTACGTGGACCCCGACGCGCTCATCGCCTGGTCGCCGAGCCTGAAGGTGAAGGGCAAGCGCAGCTTCAGGGCCGGCTCGCTCATCGGGCGCGGCAGCGGCGAGGCCTACCAGATGGGCTTCTCCGGGGAAGGCATCGTCGTCGTACAGCCCAGTGAAGACAGCACCGACCGCCTCCGAGCCCGGGGCTGAGGGGGAGCGAAAACACCATGCAGAGCCCGCTTTTCGCGTACACCGAGCAGCAGACCCAGGAGCGCTACACGGTGCAGAACCCGCAGATGCTGCGGGTTGCCCTGGAAGGTCACGACGACATCCTCGCCCGTAAGGGCGCGATGGTCGCCTACCAGGGGCTGATGGAGTTCGACGGCGAGTACCAGACGTCCGGACAGCAGCGCGCCCGCGCGCACACCGGCGAGGGTCTCAGCCTGATGCGCTGCCACGGGCAGGGCACCGTCTACCTGGCGAACCTCGCCCAGTACATCCACGTCGTGGATGTCGAACAGGACGGCCTGACCGTCGACAGCAGCTACGTGCTGGCGATGGACTCCTCGCTGCACCACGAAGTCGTCGCCGTGGACAGCCAGTTCGGCATCTCCGGCTCCGGCAAGTATCAGCTCAACATCACGGGGCACGGCAAGGTCGCGCTGATGACATCCGGTCAGCCGCTGATGCTCCAGGTCACGCCCGACCGGTACGTCAACGCCGACGCGGACGCCATCGTCGCCTGGTCCACCGGGCTCCGGGTGCAGATGCAGGCGCAGACGCATTCCTCCGGCGTCTGGCGGCGTCGGGGCAACACCGGCGAGGGCTGGGAGCTCAGCTTCATGGGCAGCGGTTACGCGCTGGTCCAGCCCAGCGAGCTGCTGCCGCCGCAGCACGCGGCGACCGGCGGAGGCCTCGCCGCGCAGTACGGGATGGGGCAGCAGGGCGCCCGCGGCCAGAACCAGGGGAACGTCTGGAGCTAGGCAGGTATGGGTAAGGGGCGGCCACCATGGTGGCCGCCCCTTACCCATGTCCTTCTAGAGCCGTGCTCGGGTGGCTTCCACCAGACGGACGACAGAGGTGTCGGCGACCTCTGCGACCTCGGAGTACGGGAACCAGCGCAGGTCCAGGGACTCGTCGCTGATGGCTTCCGTGGCGTCCGCCGGGGCGAGCGCCGCGTACTGCACGTCCAGGTGCTGGGTGCACGGCCCCGGAATCGGGTGCCGGTCCAGGCGGACCGGCCCGCCCCCGAGGAACGTGAGGCCGGGGATGCCCGACTCCTCCGTCGCCTCGCGCAGGGCCGCGGCCCGCAGGGTCGGGTCGCCCTGCTCGCAGTGTCCCCCCATCTGAAGCCACATCTGCAGCTTCTTGTGGAGTGTGAGCAGCACGCGCCCGCGCGTGGGGTCGACGACAAGCGCGCTCGCCGTGATGTGCCCTGCGATGCAGGGCTTCCACAGGCCTTCGGCGCCGTGCTCCGACAGATGGTCCAGGTAGACCTGGCGCAGTTCTGGCTGGTCCTCGTAGCTCTTGAGCACGAGGACCGTGTCGTCGTACAGGCTCACTTGTCGGAGTCGCCCTCGCCCTGGTCGCCTTCGCCCTTGTCGTCCTCGCCCTTCTTCAGGTCAGGCTTCTCGGTGGAGCCGCCGCTCGCCGCCTCGCCGAGCATCTTGTCGATCTCGGAGAAGTCCAGCTGCTCGTCGCGGTGCACGAAGCCGTCCGGATCGTCCAGGTCGGACGCCGTCGGCAGCATGTCCGGGTGCGCCCACAGGCCGTCCCGCCCGTCCACACCGCGCGCGTCCGTGAGCGAGGCCCACAGGCGCGAGGCGTCACGCAGGCGCCGCGGACGCAGCTCCAGACCGATCAGCGTCGCGAACGTCTGCTCCGCCGGGCCACCGGTCGCACGGCGGCGGCGCAGCGTCTCGCGCAGCGCGTCGGCGGACGACAGGCGCGGCTTCGCGGCCGCGTGGACCACCGCGTCGACCCAGCCCTCGACGAGCGCGAGAGCCGTCTCCAGGCGAGCCAGAGCGGCCTTCTGCTCCGGGGAGTCCTCCGGCTGGAACATGCCCTGCTGGAGTGCTTCCTGGATTTGCTCGGGGTTCTGCGGGTCGAACTGGCCGACCACGTCCTCCAGCTTCGAGGTGTCGACCTTGATCCCGCGCGCGTACCCCTCGACCGCACCGAACAGGTGCGAGCGCAGCCACGGCACGTGCGAGAACAGCCGCTGGTGAGCGGCCTCGCGCAGCGCCAGGTAGAGGCGGACCTCCTCCTGCGTGACCCCGAGGTCCTTGCCGAAGGCCTCGACGTTCAGCGGCAGCAGTGCGGCCTTGCCGGCCGGGGCCAGCGGCAGGCCGATGTCCGTGGAACCGACGACCTCGCCCGCGAGCACGCCGATGGCCTGCCCGATCTGCTGGCCGAACATGGCGCCGCCCATGGAGCGCATCATGCCGATCAGCGGGCCCGCCATGGCCTGCATCTCCTCGGGCAGCACATCGCCCATGGCCATGCCGACGCGCTCGGCGACCGGATCGACGAGCTCCTTCCACACCGGGAGGGTCGCCTCGACCCACTCGGCGCGGCTCCAGGCCACTGCCGAGTGCGCGCCCGAAGGCAGCGACGTCGCGTCGTCCAGCCACAGGTCGGCCAGGCGCACGGCCTCCTCGACCGCGGTGCGCTCGGCGGGACCCACGCTGGCGTCCTTGACGCCGTCCTGTGTGCCCTGCGAGACGGTCTGGCGGGCGATGTCCTTGGCCATGTCCCAGTTCACCGGCCCGCCCTCGTAGGAGAGCATCTGACCGAGCTGCTGGAAGGCCGCTCCCAGATCGTTCGGATTCATCGAGCCGAACATGGCTGCGAACGGGTTGTCCCCGCCCTCGCCTCCCGGGCCGCCCGCGCCGGGCAGGCCCGGGAACCCGAATCCGAACGGGCCGGCCGGTCCCTGACCGCCACCGCCCTGCTGGTCCTTCTTCTTGCCCTCGTCGCCGTCTTCCGGCTCCTCCGGCGGAAGGCCGAAACCGAATGGGGTGTCACTCACGGGATTCCTCGGCTGGTTGGGCCGCCGGTTTCTGGGCCCGGCGGCGACTGCCCGACTACACACCCAGCGTAGACACCATGACCGGATCGGGCCTCAGTGCTTCGCCGACGAATGGCCTGCGGCAGGATGGATGCCTCCTGGTACGTACGTGTCATACGGGTACGTACTGAAGACAACCGCTGGAGACGCCCGGTGAGTTCCCCAGATCCGCAGGTTCGCGCAGCGCGAAACCCTGCACCCCGTCCAGCCGTCCGCGGCCCCGTCGTCGCGGTCACCGGTGCCGCGTCCGGCATCGGCGCCCTGCTCACCGAGCGGCTCGCCGCGTCGGACGAGATCAAGCAGGTCCTTGCCATCGACGAGCGGCGCGGCGAGTGCACGTCCGCGACCTGGCACGTCCTGGATGTGCGGGACCCGGCCATCGCCGAGAAGCTGCGCGGCGCCGATGTCGTCGTGCACCTGGCCCTCGACCTCGACCTGGAGTCCGACCCCGCGGCCCGCACCGCGTACAACGTGCGGGGCACCCAGACGGTGCTCACCGCCGCGGCCGCGGCAGGAGTGCACCGCGTCGTGCTGTGCACCTCGACGATGGTCTACGGAGCCCTCGAGGACAACGAGCTTCCGCTCGCCGAGGACGCGGAGCTGCGCGCCACCGCCGAGGCGACCGGAGTCGGCGACCTCCTGGAGGTCGAGCGGCTCGCCCGCCGCGCCCCGCGCGCGCATCCCGGCCTGAACGTCACGGTGGTGCGCCCGGCGGTGCTCGTCGGCGGCATGGACACGGCGCTCACCCGGTACTTCGAGTCGCCGCGCCTCCTTGTAGTGGCCGGTTCGCGGCCCGCCTGGCAGTTCTGTCACGTGGACGACCTGTGCAGCGCTCTGGAGCACGCGGCCCTGGAAAAGGTCGACGGAGAGCTCGCGGTCGGCTGCGACGGCTGGCTGGAGCAGGAGGAGGTCGAGGAGCTCAGCGGCATCCGGCGCATGGAGCTGCCCTCCGCCGTCGCTCTGGGCGCGGCGGCCCGGCTGCACCGGATCGGCCTGACGCCGTCCCCGGCGGGCGACCTCGCCTACACGATGTACCCGTGGGTGGTCAGTGGGAGCCGGCTGCACGATTCCGGATGGCGACCCCAGTGGACCAACGAGGAGGTCCTCGCGGAACTGCTCGAGGAGGTCGCGGGCCGGCGCACGGTCGCGGGCCGACGCCTGGGCCGCAAGGACGCGACGGCGGCCGGTGCCGCGGGCGCGACCGTCGCCCTTCTGGGCACGGCGGCCGTGGTGCGGCGGGTCCGCAAGGCGCGACGGCGCATCTGACCACCGCCCGACCTGTAGGAGGCTCCAAGCCGGTACGCGTGCGTGCCGGTCGAAAACGCTATTCACGGTTGTCGGCGGCGTGCGGCACGATGAGGGCATGGCACCCACTGAGCACGACCACCCCGGTGAGCTGAGGGCACAGGACCCGATCAAGCTGCTCGCCGTCCGAGAGACGCCGCTCACCGTCGACGAGGTCTTCCGGGCCGTCGGCGACGACGCGGCGGGCGGCACCGCGCTCTTCGTGGGGACCGTGCGCAATCACGACGGCGGGGCCGACGTGGACAAGCTGGGCTACTCCTGCCACCCGACCGCAGAGGCGGAGATGCGGCGCGTCGCCGAGAAGGTCGTCGCCGAGTACCCCGTGCGGGCCCTGGCGGCGGTGCACCGAGTCGGCGATCTGACGGTGGGCGATCTCGCGGTCGTCGTCGCCGTCTCCTGCCCGCACCGGGGCGAGGCCTTCGAAGCCTGCCGCAAGCTCATCGACGACCTGAAGCACGAAGTGCCGATCTGGAAGCACCAGACGTTCTCCGATGGGACAGAGGAGTGGGTTGGGGCCTGCTGAGGCTCCGGTTGCGTAACCGCCCCCCTGCGGCGAGCGTTGGGACTGCGGATGGTTAATCTGCTGATACGTCAGTGGCAGTCGCTCATGGGGTCGGGAGGTCGGCATGGCAGCGCTCCTGTGGCTGCTCATTCCCGTTGTCGCCGCGGTGGCCGCCGGGCTCTGGGGCACCTGGGCCGGTCGGCAGCGGCACAAGACCGGGGACGTCACGGAACTCAGTGGTTACGCGCGTTTCCGTGAGGCGATGGAGAAGTCGCACCAAGGCACCTGACGGGCCCGGCCCCACAGGTGCGTCGACAGAGTCGTCCCGTACTGTCGTTCCATGCCACGCCGCACTGCGACGATGCTCGCCTCGACCCTGATGCTGATCGCGCTCTTGTGCGCGGGGGTGCTCATCAAAGTGCCCTACGCGGAGATGTCGCCGGGACCGACGGTGAACACGCTCGGGGACCACGGCGGCGAACCCGTGATCCAGATCTCCGGCCACAAGACGTACGACGCGTCCGGCCACCTGAACATGACGACGGTCCGCGTCACCAGCGCCGACTACAACATGAACCTGGCTTCGGCCGTCTACGGGTGGCTCGCCCACGACAGCATCGTGGTGCCGCACGAGACGCTCTACCCGGACGGGCAGACCGAGCAGCAGTCCTCGCAGCAGAACGCCGAGGAGTTCAGCCAGTCCCAGGAGAGCGCCAAGGTGTCGGCGCTGAACGAGTTGGGCATCCCCGTGAAGTCCTGGGTGATCGTCTCCAGTGTCGTCAAGGGCAGCCCCGCCCAGGGCAGGCTGCACGCCGGAGACGTCATCAAGTCCGTCGACGGCACCAAGGTCACCAAGCCCACCGACGTCGCCAAGCTCGTCACCAAGCACAAGCCGGGCGAGAACGTCGTCTTCAAGGTCGTGCCCGTCAAGGAGGCGGCCGCCGCCGAGAAGGCCGGCAAGGAGGCGACCCGTACGGAGAACGTGACGATCAAGACGGAGAAGGCCGAGGACGACCGCGCGATCGTCGGCATCCAGGCGGGGACCGACCACACCTTCCCGTTCGAGATCGACATCAAGCTGGCCGACGTGGGCGGCCCGAGCGCTGGCCTGATGTTCTCCCTCGGCATCGTCGACAAGCTCACCACGGACGATCTGACCGGCGGCAAGTTCGTGGCCGGCACCGGCACCATCGATGACGACGGCAAGGTCGGCCCGATCGGCGGCATCGGTATGAAGACCGTCGCGGCGCGCGACAAGGGCGCCCAGTACTTCCTGACGCCGAAGGACAACTGCGCCACCGCGGCCAAGGACACCCCGGACGGACTGACGCTCGTCAAGGTGGGCACCATGGACGACGCGATGGACGCCCTGAAGGACATCCGCAGCGGCGACACGGCGGACCTGTCCACGTGCACGGCCAAGGGCTGAACAGGCGCAAACACCGCACTACGTAGAGGGGCGGGCCCCCGATTAAAAAGTGGGGCCCCCCTACGAGTTAGAGGGTGTGGGTTGAGGGCGGAACGAAACCCCCCGGCGAGGCGGGGGAGCGCGGA
>NZ_JBEOVM010000014.1:0-104685 GCF_040295505.1 Streptomyces sp. NPDC002790
GTTTCTGTATTCTGTCTCTGGTTCGGTGGGGTGGGGGCTCGCTGGGTGGCGGACTTCTCTCTGGTTGGGGGCCGGCGGCACCTCCCCCCCCCCCCCCCCCCCCGCTCCTCACGTGCTTCAGACCTCGACGACGACCGGAAGGATCATCGGGCGTCGGCGGTACGTGTCCGAGACCCACTTGCCCAGCGTGCGGCGGATGAGCTGCTGCAGCTGGTGGGGCTCGACGACGCCGTCCTGGGCCGACTTCTCCAGGACGTCCTGGATCCGCGGGAGGACGGCGTGGAACGCCGAGTCCTCGATGCCGGAACCACGGGCCTGGATGTTCGGACCGTTGGTGATCTTGCCGGTGCTGGAGTCCACCACCACGAAGACCGAGATGATGCCCTCGTCACCGAGGATCTTGCGATCCTTGAGCGCGGGCTCGCCGACGTCGCCGACCGAGAGGCCGTCCACGTAGACGTAACCGGCCTGGACCTTGCCCGAGATCCTCGCCTTGCCGTCGATGAGGTCGACGACGACGCCGTCCTCCGCGATGACGATGCGGTCGTGCGGGACGCCGGTGAGGGCGCCGAGCTCGGCGTTGGCGCGCAGGTGGCGCCATTCGCCGTGGACCGGCATCAGGTTCTTGGGCTTGCAGATGTTGTAGAAGTACAGGAGCTCGCCCGCGGACGCGTGGCCCGAGACGTGCACCTTGGCGTTGCCCTTGTGGACCACGTTCGCGCCCCAGCGGGTCAGGCCGTTGATCACGCGGTAGACCGCGTTCTCGTTGCCGGGGATCAGCGAGGACGCCAGGATCACCGTGTCACCGGAGACGATCCGGATCTGGTGGTCGCGGTTGGCCATCCGGGACAGGGCCGCCATCGGCTCGCCCTGGGATCCCGTGCAGACCAGGACGACCTGGCTGTCGGGCAGGTCGTCGAGCGTCTTGACGTCCACCACCAGGCCAGCGGGGACCTTCAGGTAGCCGAGGTCCCGGGCGATGCCCATGTTGCGGACCATCGAGCGGCCGACGAAGGCGACCCGGCGGCCGTACTCGTGCGCGGCGTCCAGGATCTGCTGGATGCGGTGCACGTGGCTGGCGAAGGACGCGACGATGATGCGCTTCTGCGCGCTGCCGAAGACCCCGCGGATCACGTTCGAGATGTCGCGCTCGGGCGGGACGAAGCCCGGGACCTCGGCGTTCGTCGAGTCGGTGAGGAGGAGGTCGATGCCCTCCCCGCCGAGCCTGGCGAAGGTCGGGAGGTCGGTCAGGCGACGGTCCAGCGGGAGCTGGTCCATCTTGAAGTCGCCCGTGTGGACCGCCATGCCCGCCGGGGTGCGGATGGCGACGGCCAGCGCGTCCGGGATCGAGTGGTTGACCGCGATGAACTCGCAGTCGAACGGGCCGAGCCGCTCGCGCTCGCCCTCGGTGACCTCGAGCGTGTACGGGCGGATGCGGTGCTCCTGGAGCTTCGCCTCGATGAGAGCGAGGGTCAGCTTGGAGCCGATCAGCGGGATGTCCGGCTTCTCGCGCAGGAGATACGGGACGGCGCCGATGTGGTCCTCGTGGCCGTGCGTCAGGACAATGCCCTCGACGTCGTCCAGACGGTCCCTGATGGACGTGAAGTCCGGCAGGATCAAGTCGATTCCGGGCTGCTCCTCCTCGGGGAAGAGCACTCCGCAGTCGACGATCAGCAGACGGCCTTCGTACTCGAAGACGGTCATGTTGCGCCCGATCTCACCGAGGCCGCCGAGCGGGGTGACTCGGAGGCCACCCTTCGGAAGCTTCGGCGGGGCGCCGAGTTCAGGATGCGGATGACTCAAAAGACTCTCCTCAACCATGCGCGCCACGTACCTATGGGCACGTGGCGCGCATGACGTTCGTGCGATAGCAGTTGTGTTGGTTCCTGGGTCTTGCTGTTCAGTTGGTGATTCTGTTCATTCAGTTGTGAAGCTTTGCCAAGTCTGTGATCAGAGTTGTACCCCGCCGGCAGCAAGATCGATCTTGAGCTGGGCCGTTTCTTCCGGGGTGAGTTCCACGAGGGGCAGCCGCAGCGGTCCTGCGGGCAGGCCCTGGAGGCCGAGCGCGGCCTTCGTCGTGATGACGCCCTGCGTGCGGAACATGCCGGTGAAGACCGGGAGCAGCTTCTGGTGAATCTCCGTCGCCTTGTGCACATCGCCCGTCGAGAACGCGTCGACCATGGCGCGCAGCTCGGGCGTGACGAGGTGGCCGACGACCGAGACGAAGCCGCACGCGCCGACCGAGAGCAGCGGAAGGTTGAGCATGTCGTCGCCGGAGTACCAGGCGAGGCCCGAGCGGGCGAGGGCCCAGGAGGCACGGCCGAGGTCGCCCTTGGCGTCCTTGTTGGCCACGATGCGCGGGTGCTCGGCGAGGCGGACGAGCGTGTCCGTGTTGATCGGTACGCCGCTGCGGCCGGGGATGTCGTAGAGCATCACGGGGAGTTCGGTCGCGTCGGCGATCGCCGTGAAGTGGCGGAGCAGGCCCTCTTGCGGGGGCTTGTTGTAGTACGGCGTCACCGTGAGCAGGCCGTGCGCGCCGGCCTGCTGGGCCTGGCGGGCGAGCTCGATGCTGTGGCGGGTGTCGTTGGTGCCGACGCCCGCGACGACGTGGGCACGGTCACCGACCGCCTCGACGACGGCTCGTACGAGATCCGCTTTCTCCGCGTCACTGGTGGTCGGGGACTCGCCGGTGGTGCCGTTGACGACCAGGCCGTCATTGCCTGCGTCCACCAGGTGGGCGGCGAGCCGCTGCGCGCCGTCGAGGTCGAGTGCGCCGTCCGCCGCGAAGGGCGTGACCATGGCGGTGAGGACCCTCCCGAAGGGGGTCTGCGGAGTCGAGGTCGGAGCCATGGGTAACACGCTACTCGCTGCTCAGTACCGGGTCCCCCCTCGGGGGATGCGACAAGTCGGAACAAAGGAGGAACCCGGCACTGCCTGCTCGGGGGTTCAAGCAGTGCCGGGTCCGTTTGATCAGGCTAGATGAACTTTACGAAAAGCCGCAATACGGACACTTCGGTCGGGTGCCCGTACATCTGTGCCGATCCCGGAACTACGGCGCCACCCGGCCGTTGGCATTGAACGCCGAGTAGGTGAGCGGCATGAGGGCGGCCCACTCCGCTTCCATCTTCTCGCCGACCATCTCGATCTCCCGCTGCGGGAAGGACGGCACCTTGGCGAGCTCGTGCTGCGTGCGCAGACCGAGGAAGTGCATCAGCGAGCGCGCGTTGCACGTCGCGTACATCGACGAGAACAGGCCGACCGGCAGCACCGCGCGGGCCACCTCGCGGGCGACGCCCGCGGCCAGCATCTCCTGGTACGCCTCGTACGCCTGGCGGTACGAGTCCTCCATCACGCGGCCGGTCAGCTCCTGCTGCGCCTGCGTGCCCTCGACGAACCGGTACTTGCCCGGGCGGCCCTCCTGGACCAGCTTGCGGTCGGCGTCCGGGACGTAGAACGTCGGCTGGAGCTCCCTGTACCTGCCCGATTCCTCGTTGTACGACCAGCCCACGCGGTGCCGCATGAACTCGCGGAAGACGAAGATCGGGGCGCTGATCAGGAACGTCATCGAGTTGTGCTCGAAAGGGCTGCCGTGCCGGTCCCGCATCAGATAGTTGATCAGGCCCTTGGAGCGCTCGGGGTCCTTCGACAGCTCGTCGATCGACTGCTCGCCGAGCGTGGAGACGCGGGCCGCGAACAGCACGTCCGTGTCGCTCGCGGTGTGCTTCACCAGCTCGACGGTGACATCGCCGCGGAACGTCGGCTTGAGCTCTTCAGCTGGGGTTTCGGTCATGCTGCCGGGGTCCTTCCCATCACTTCACCAGGGCGGCGCCCACTCTACGGGCCACCACTGACAACAGGTCATTCGCTCGCTTCTCGCGACGATCTCCGGCGAACGGGAGCGAAGTTTGGTGAATTTGGTGAAACAGGGCACCCTTTGAAGCGATCGCTCGTCTGTGTAGATGAACACATTTTTGATCGAGCATCACCAGTCGCTTGAGGAGAAGCAGTCCCATGTTCCGTCGGCGCGAGCCCGTACCGTTCGCCTTCATAGCCGAAGCCGACCACTTCCGTAGCAACGTCAAACCGCCCGAGCGCGAGCGTCCCTCCGCCGGGCAGCGCGCCGGACGCGCGCTCGTCGGCCTCACCGTCGTGGCCGGCCTCGTGGGCGCCCTGCTGATCGGGATGCCGGCCCTGTCGATCGATCAGACCACGCGGCACGTACAGCAGTCGGAGGCCTCCGACAGTCGCTGACGGTCGCCGCCGCACCCTGTCCACCTCCGGCCCCCCTGGAGTGGAAGGCCGGTGCGTCCCCGGATAGCCTCACCGGGCACAGCCCCCATACCGTGTGGACCGAGTGAGGACCCGTCGTGCCCCTGCCCTTCCTGACGGCCGACCGTGCTTTGGACGAGGCTGCGGACATCCCGCTGCCCTTCGACGACCGCGACCAGTGGCGCCGCCCCTACCGCCCCGGTCCGTACCGGGTGGGCGCGGCCGCGCTGCTGCTGCTCCTGGCGTCGTACGTGCTGTTCGCCTCGGTGATCATCGCCGTGGCCGGTGACACGTCCGCCGCGACGGTCTGCGGCGTCCTCGCGGTGCTGATCATCGCGTCGGCGCTGCGGCTGCTCCGCATGGGCACCTGGGTGAGTGCACGCGGGCTGCGGCGCGTCGGCTTCTTCGTGACCCGCACGGCGCCGTGGGACCGGGTCGCCACCGCTCGTACGGTGCAGCAGCCCGTGCGCTGGCTCGGGCTGCCCCGCACCGTCCAGGGGCAGGCGCTGATCCTCGTACAGCGGGATCAGCAGGGGGATCGGACGACGCTGCTCACCAGCCACAGCGTGGACTTCCTGGGGCGGAGCACGGCGTTCGACCGGGCCGCCGACACCGTCGAGGTCTGGGCCGAGGAGTACCGCGCCCGACGCTGATCCACGCGCGCGTGGATCAGACGCCCACGGAGCGGCCTTCGTGGAGCGCGATCGCGCGCTGCATCGCCTTCCGCGCGCGCGGGGTGTCCCGCGCGTCCCGGTAGGCGACGGCGAGGCGGAACCAGCAGCGCCAGTCCCCCGGCTCGTCCTCCGTCTCGGCCCTGCGCCTGGCGAAGACCTCGTCCGCCGAGTCGCGGTCGATGCGGCCGTAAGCGTCGCGGCGGAGTTCGTCGACGGGCAGCCCGCCCTCCGCGTCCAGGAGTTCGCCGAGCCGGTTGGCCTTGGTGACGAACCTGGTGTTCGCCCACAGGAACCACACGCCGATCACCGGCAGGATCAGCACCGCGACACCGAAGGTGATCGTGAGCAAGGTGCCGTGCCGGAGGAGCATCACGCCGCGTTCGCCGGCCAGGACGAAGTAGAAGACCAGGACGAGGGCCGTGACGGCGTAGGTGATTTTCGCGCGCATCGCAGCAGGTCAGCCGTTCAGATCGAGGAAGTGTTCCAGGCCGAAGGTGAGGCCGGGAGCGGCGCCGACCTTACGGGCACCGAGCAGGATGCCCGGCATGAAGCTGCTGTGGTGCAGCGAGTCGTGCCGGACCGTCAGCGTCTCGCCCTCGGCGCCCAGGAGGACCTCCTGGTGCGCCAGGAGGCCGCGCAGGCGGACCGAGTGGACCGGGACGCCGTCGACGTCCGCGCCGCGCGCTCCGTCGAGCGCTGTGGCCGTGGCATCGGGCGCGGGGGCGCTGCCCGCCTTCTCCCGTGCCGCCGCGATGAGCTGGGCGGTTCGGGCGGCCGTGCCGGACGGGGCGTCGACCTTCTTCGGGTGGTGCAGCTCGATGACCTCGACGGACTCGAAGTAGGGCGCTGCCACCTCGGCGAACTTCATGGTCAGGACCGCGCCGATGGAGAAGTTCGGGGCGATGAGCACGCCCGTGGCCGGGGAGTCCGCCAGCCACTGGTTCAGCTGCGCGAGGCGTTCGTCGGTCCAGCCCGTGGTGCCGACGACGGCGTGGATTCCGTGGCGTACACAGAACTCCAGGTTCTCCATCACCGAGTCGGGCGTGGTCAGTTCGACCGCGACCTGGGCGCCGGACTCGACGAGGACGTCCAGCTTGTCGCCGCGGCCGAGGGCCGCGACCAGCTCCATGTCCTCGGCCGCCTCGACGGCCCGTACGGCCTCGGAGCCGATGCGGCCCTTGGCCCCGATGACCGCCACGCGCAGCTTGCTCATGATCTCCCAGTTCCTTCAGTGCGTACTGAAATGCATACGGACAACGCTGTTACGCGACCACTTCGTGCAGGCGCGATGCCTGCTTGTCCTTGAGCGGGCCGATGACCGACAGGGACGGGCGCTGTCCCAGGATGTCGCGTGCGACCGCGCGCACCTCGTCCGGGGTCACCGCCGCGATGCGCTCCAGCATCGCGTCGACCGACATCTGCTCGCCCCAGCACAGCTCACTCTTGCCGATGCGGTGCATGAGCGCCCCGGTGTCCTCGAGGCCGAGGACCGTGGAACCGGCGAGCTGGCCGATGGCACGGCTGATCTCGTCGTCCGTGATGCCGTGCTGCGCGACCTGGTCCAGCTCCTCGCGGCAGATCTTCAGCACGTCGTGCACCTGGCTGGGCCGGCAGCCCGCGTACACACCGAAGAGGCCGCAGTCGGCGAAGCCCGACGTGTACGAGTACACGCTGTACGCAAGCCCGCGCTTCTCCCGGACCTCCTGGAACAGGCGGGACGACATGCCGCCGCCGAGCGCCGTGTTGAGCACGCCCATCGCCCAGCGGCGGTCGTCCGTGCGGGAGAGGCCCGGCATGCCGAGGATGACGTGGGCCTGCTCGGTCTTGCGGCCGAGGACCTCCATGCGCCCGGCGGCGCGCAGGGTCTTGCGGCCGGAGCGCGGAGCGACCGGTGCGGCGGGGGCCTGCGGGGCTCCCGCCTTGTCGAAGGCGGCGCGGACCTGGCGTACGACCTTGTCGTGGTCGACGTTGCCGGCCGCGGCCACGACCAGGTGCGTCGGGTCGTAGTGCTTCTTGTAGAAGCGCGTGATCTGGCCCCGGCCGAGCGCGTTGATCGTGTCGACCGAACCGAGGACCGGGCGGCCGAGCGGGGTGTCGCCGAGCATCGTGTGCGAGAACAGGTCGTGCACGACGTCGCCCGCGTCGTCCTCGGTCATCGCGATCTCTTCGAGGATCACGCCGCGCTCCGCGTCGACGTCCGCCTCCTCGATGAGCGAGCCGGTCAGCATGTCGCAGACGACGTCGATGGCGAGCGGCAGGTCGGTGTCGAGCACGCGCGCGTAGTAGCACGTGAACTCCTTCGCCGTGAAGGCGTTCATCTCGCCGCCGACCGCGTCTATGGCGGCCGAGATGTCCAGCGCGCTGCGCTTTTTGGTGCCCTTGAAGAGCAGATGCTCCAGGTAGTGCGTCGCTCCGTTCAGCGTCGGTGTCTCGTCGCGCGAGCCCACGTGCGCCCAGATGCCGAAGGTGGCCGAGCGGACCGAGGGGAGGGTCTCGGTGACGATGCGCAGGCCGTTCGGCAGCGTGGTCTTGCGGACCGTGCCGATGCCGTCTGTGCCCTTGATCAGGGTTTGGGTACGGGCGACGGCCCGCCCCTCCGAAGAGGTGCGGGCCGTCGCCTGGGTGCTACGGGACGTCACTTGTCGGTGTCGTCCTTCGCCTCGTCGCCCTCTTCACCCTCGATGACGGGGATCAGGGAGAGCTTGCCGCGGGAGTCGATCTCGGCGATCTCGACCTGGACCTTCTGGCCCACGCCGACGACGTCCTCGACGTTCTCCACGCGCTTGCCGCCGGCGAGCTTGCGGATCTGCGAGATGTGCAGCAGTCCGTCCTTGCCCGGCATGAGCGACACGAACGCACCGAAGGTCGTCGTCTTCACGACGGTGCCCAGGTAGCGCTCGCCGACCTCCGGCATGGTCGGGTTGGCGATGCCGTTGATCGTGGCGCGGGCGGCCTCGGCCTGCGAGCCCTGCTGGGCACCGATGTAGATGGTGCCGTCGTCCTCGATCGTGATGTCGGCGCCGGTGTCCTCCTGGATCTGGTTGATCATCTTGCCCTTCGGGCCGATGACCTCACCGATCTTGTCCACGGGGATCTTGACCGTGATGATCCGCGGGGCGTTCGGGGACATCTCGTCCGGGACGTCGATCGCTTCCATCATCACGTCGAGGATGTGGAGGCGGGCGTCGCGGGCCTGCTTGAGGGCGGCGGCCAGGACGGAGGCCGGGATGCCGTCGAGCTTCGTGTCCAGCTGGAGCGCGGTCACGAACTCCTTGGTGCCGGCGACCTTGAAGTCCATGTCACCGAAGGCGTCCTCCGCACCGAGGATGTCGGTGAGGGCGACGTAGTGCGTCTCGCCCTTGATCTCCTGCGAGATCAGGCCCATGGCAATACCGGCGACGGGGGCCTTCAGCGGCACACCGGCGTTCAGCAGCGACATGGTGGAGGCGCAGACGGAGCCCATCGACGTCGAGCCGTTGGAACCGAGGGCCTCGGAGACCTGGCGGATCGCGTAGGGGAACTCCTCGCGCGTCGGCAGGACCGGCACGATCGCGCGCTCGGCGAGCGCGCCGTGGCCGATCTCGCGGCGCTTCGGGGAACCCACGCGGCCCGTCTCACCGACGGAGTACGGCGGGAAGTTGTAGTTGTGCATGTAGCGCTTGCGGGTCACCGGCGAAAGGGTGTCCAGCTGCTGCTCCATGCGCAGCATGTTCAGCGTGGTGACGCCCAGGATCTGGGTCTCGCCACGCTCGAACAGGGCCGAGCCGTGCACGCGCGGGATGGCCTCGACCTCGGCGGCCAGGGTGCGGATGTCGGTGACACCGCGGCCGTCGATGCGCTTCTTCTCCTTGATGACGCGCTCACGGACCAGGGACTTGGTCAGCGAGCGGTACGCGGCGGAGATCTCCTTCTCGCGGCCCTCGAACTGCGGGAGCAGCTTCTCGGCGGCCAGACCCTTGATGCGGTCCAGCTCGGCCTCGCGGTCCTGCTTGCCCGGGATGGTGAGGGCGGCGGAGAGCTCGGTCTTGACCGCGGCGGTCAGGGCCTCGAGCACGTCGTCCTGGTAGTCCAGGAAGATCGGGAACTCGGCGGTCGGCTTGGCGGCCTTCGCGGCGAGGTCCGACTGGGCCTTGCAGAGGACCTTGATGAAGGGCTTCGCGGCGTCGAGACCGGCGGCGACGACCTCCTCGGTCGGCGCCTCGGCGCCGCCCTTGACCAGCTGGATGGTCTTGTCGGTGGCCTCGGCCTCGACCATCATGATCGCGACGTCGCCGTCCTCAAGGACGCGACCGGCGACGACCATGTCGAAGACGGCGTCCTCGAGCTCGGTGTGCGTCGGGAACGCGACCCACTGGCCGTTGATCAGCGCGACGCGGACGCCGCCGACCGGGCCGGAGAAGGGCAGACCGGCCAGCTGCGTGGACGCGGACGCGGCGTTGATCGCCACGACGTCGTACAGGTGGTCGGGGTTGAGCGCCATGATCGTGGCGACGACCTGGATCTCGTTGCGCAGGCCCTTCTTGAAGGACGGGCGCAGCGGGCGGTCGATGAGGCGGCAGGTGAGGATGGCGTCCTCGGAGGGGCGGCCCTCGCGGCGGAAGAAGCTGCCGGGGATCTTGCCGGCCGCGTACTGCCGCTCTTCGACGTCCACCGTGAGGGGGAAGAAGTCGAGGTTTTCCTTGGGGTTCTTCGAGGCCGAGGTGGCCGAGAGCACCATGGTGTCGTCGTCGAGGTAGGCGACGGCGGAGCCGGCGGCCTGGCGGGCGAGCCGGCCCGTCTCGAAGCGGATGGTGCGGGTGCCGAAGGAGCCGTTGTCAATGACGGCCTCGGCGTAGTGGGTCTCGTTCTCCACTAGCGTTTTCTCCGTTTACTTTCGTCTGAATGCGTCTTTTGTCCTGCACGGCCCGTGTGGCCGAGGGACGGAACGGAGAAGCGCGCCTTGGGTGCGGGCCGGTCTTCGATCGAAGCTCCCGGGGATCCTCTTGCGTCTCCGGGGGCCACTACCGAGGACCGGCGGCGGCGAGGTGGCGCTTCTCCTCATATGTGTGGTCGTACGTCACCAGACTACAAAGTCTCGGTGACAGTGCCCACGTACGGCAAAGGGAGCGGCCCCCGCAATCGGGAACCGCCCCCTCTCACAGCGTCTTTATCGGGCGCCGGCCGCACCGCGGCGGATGCCGAGGCGCTCGACCAGAGCACGGAAGCGCTGGATGTCCTTCTTGGCCAGGTACTGCAGCAGGCGGCGACGCTGACCGACCAGGATGAGCAGGCCACGACGCGAGTGGTGGTCGTGCTTGTGCGTCTTGAGGTGCTCGGTCAGGTCCGAGATGCGGCGGGAGAGCATGGCGACCTGGACCTCGGGAGAGCCGGTGTCGCCCTCCTTGGTGCCGAACTCGGTCATGATCTGCTTCTTCGTAGCGGTGTCGAGAGCCACGCTTACTCCTCGTAGAGTCTGATTGCCGCCGAGTGCCCCTGGTCTAAATCTCAGGAGAGCTTCCACAACTCGGGAGGCGGGGATCCGCTGGGCGCTGTCCCCAGGAATGTCCTGCATTACCGGGGGCGCGTACACAAACGGCCGTCACACAGCGTACCAGCCGCCCGGAGGCCGCCCTGACGGCGGCCGACCGGGCCACGGTTCAGCCGACCATGCTGCGCACCTGTGTGTAGAGGCCGAGCACCGCGAGGCACAGCGGTACGAGGGTCAGCAGCACGAAGCCGTCGAACAGGTCGAGCATGCGACCCCAGAACGGGGAGACGCCCTTGCGCGGCACAGACAGGCCGACGACCACGAGCAGGGCCGCTCCCCCGCCGATCGCGGCGGCGAACCAGAGGATGTGGATGTTGAGCGGGGCGCTGTCGCCCTGGATGAAGCTCTGCAGGAGGGAGTGCGGGGTGTTCAGGGTCACGCCGAGGATCAGCAGACCGAGAATGAGCAGGCCGCCCACGACCAGGGACGCGACCTGCGCGGTGTAGTCGAACAGCCGGGCGCGCAGCATGACGGCGAGGCCGGCGGCCAGGGCGAGCAGCTGCGCCCACACGTCGTCGGAGAAGCCGAGGACCACACCGGCCGAGGCGACGGCGAGGGCCGCGCAGCCGATGACGAGGCCGAGGAGCAGCTCGTGGGCGCGGCGGACCTGGGCACCGATGCGGTCGAAGTCGATGTGCTCTTCCTCGTCCCGTCCGAAGTCGCGGCCCTGGGAGATCTGGTCCGGCGAGCGGTAGCCGATGGGCAGCCGGGCGGAGCGGGCGGACATGCCGGGCAGCCAGGCCATCGCGATGATCGCGACGACCGCGGTGACGGCGGCGACCTCGCTCGGCGAGGCCTCGGTGACCAGTGCGCCGAACGTGGCCAGCGCGCCGACGGCCGAGCCGAGGGCCGCGGCGACGAACACGGCGTCGCCGTGCGGCAGCAGCACCACGAGCAGCGCGGCGGCGATCAGCACCACGACGCAGCCGGACAGCAGCTGCAGCCGGCCCGGACCCGAACCGTCCTCGGTCGGGAAGATCCCCGAGCCCGCGATCAGCAGGTGCGGCAGGGCGGCGAGGCCCAGCGAGGTGGACGCGGCACGGTCGTCGTACACCCGCGCGCGCACCACGGAGAAGGTCACGAGCAGGATGCCGACGACACCGGCGATGATGCCGGGCAGGCTGTGCATGTCACGGTCGATCGGGTTCGAGAACCAGAGCGCGAACGCCATCAGCGTCAGCAGCAGGACGCCGGCGCCGAGGCCGACGACGCTCATCAGGCCGTCGCTCCAGCGGCGCCGGTCCCGGCGGACCGCGGAGGCGACCGCGTCGGACACGTCGTCGAACACGGCCGCGGGCAGCGACTCGGAGAACGGGCGCAGCAGCAGTACGTCGCCGTCGAGGACCCGCTGGTCGGCGAGCGAGCGGCCGGCGTCGAGGACGGTGCCGTCCCGGCGGACCAGGTGGTACCCGGTGGGGTCGCCCTCGGCCTGGCTCTGCCCGGAGAGCTGGAGGATCTCCGGGTAGATGTCGGCCAGCGCGGCATCTTCGGGCAGGGCCACATCGATACGTGCGTCCGGTGCGGCGACGGTGACCCGGCAGAAGCCGGTTCCGCCACCGGCAAGAGCTGTGGTGCTCACCTTTCGGTTCCCCCTAATGTCATGGCTTGATGTGGTATCGGTGCGGCGGCGCGGCGTCCGGGCGGCGTCACGCGCGGTGCGACAGCGTAGCGTCCTGAGCCCATCTCACCCCACAGGCCCCGGCACTTGACGAGAGTCAGTAGGATCACGGGTCACGCCGGAGCTCTTTGCCTTCGGCCTGGGGGAACCGCCAGTAACGGGGGCGGTCCGACATGTCCCGACGTGCACGACATTCGTGATGCGTGCGCGCTGAACTTATCGACGACTGAAGATTTAAGGACTGGTGCTTCGGTGAGCGTGGTCATCGTCAAGCGACCGCCTCGGGTGTTGCCACCCGATGTACCGACGGACGAGGTGCGTCTCGAGCCGCCGCCGGAGCTGGCGCGGGCCGAGGACCAGAACCTGATGATGAGCCTGTTGCCCATGCTGGGCATGGGCACGTCCTCGGCGTTCTTCTTCACCTCGGGCCAGTCGATCATGAAGATCATGGGTGGCGTCATGATCGTCTCCACCCTGGCCATGGCCCTTGCACAGCTGGTCAAGGCGCGGCAGGGCGGCGGGGCCGAGATGGCTCAGGAACGCCAGGACTACCTCAAGTACTTGACCCAGGTCCGGCGTGACGTGCGGACCACCGCACGCATGCAGCGCGACGGGCAGTACTTCCTGCACCCCAACCCCGAGCAGCTGTGGGCGCTGGTCGCCGAGGGCCGCCGGGTGTGGGAACGGCGGTCGAGCGACTCGGACTTCACGCAGGTGCGGCTCGGGCTCGGCCCGCAGCAGCTGGCGACACCGCTGATGGCGCCGGAGACCGCGCCGCTCGACGAGCTGGAGCCGCTCACCGCGCACGCGATGAAGTCGTTCCTGGAGACCCACGGCACGCTGGAGACACTGCCGTTGGCCGTGTCGTTGCGCTCGTTCTACCACGTGAGCGTCTCGGGTGATCCGGACACCACGTACGGGGCCGCCCGGGCGCTGATCGCCCAACTGTGCACCCTGCACTCGCCCGAGGACCTGCGGGTCGTCGTCGTCGCGTCGCCCGGCGCGATGGCCGAGTGGGAGTGGACGAAGTGGCTGCCGCACGTGCAGCACAGCAGCACGGACGGCGCCGGCTCCCAGCGGGTGATCGTGCAGGACCTCGGCGAGGTCGAGGAGATGCTCGCCGACGAGCTGGAGGGCCGCGGCCGGTTCAACCCGCAGGGCACACCGGTCGTCGACCAGCCGCACCTCGTCGTCGTCATGGACGGCGGCGACATCCCCGACGACTCGCTCATCGCGGGCGCCGAGGGTCTGCAGGGCGTCACCATCGTCGAGGTGGTCCCCGGCATCGTCGAGGAACTGCGCGGCTCGCTGTCCGTGCAGGTCCAGCCGGGCAGCCTGCTGCTCGAGTCGCAGGGCGGCACCCAGTACACCGGCGTCTGCGACACGCTGTCGCTCACCGAGGCCGAGGCGCTCGCGCGCCAGCTCGCGCCGCTGCGCGCCGGTTCGGCGGACGGTGACGAACCACTCCTCGCCAACCTGGACTTCACCGAGCTCATGGGCATCGGCGACGCCGGTTCCGTGGACGTCGGGCGCACCTGGCGGCCGCGCACGCTGCACGAGCGGCTCCGGGTGCCGCTCGGCATCGACCGCGACGGGCAGCCGGTCATGCTCGACCTCAAGGAGGCCTCGCAGGAGGGCATGGGCCCGCACGGCCTGTGTGTCGGCGCCACCGGTTCCGGTAAGTCCGAGGTGCTCCGCACGCTCGTGCTCGCCCTCACCGTGACGCACTCATCGGAGACGTTGAACTTCATCCTCGCCGACTTCAAGGGCGGCGCGACCTTCGCGGGCATGTCCGAACTCCCGCACGTCGCCGCCGTGATCACCAACCTGGCCGACGACCTCACGCTGATCGACCGCATGCGCGACTCGATCACCGGTGAGCTCCAGCGCCGCCAGGAGCTGCTCCGCTCGGCGGGCAACTACGCGAACATCACGGACTACGAGAAGGCCCGCGCGGCCGGCGCCCCGCTGGACCCGCTGCCGTCCCTCGTCATGGTGCTCGACGAGTTCTCCGAACTCCTCACCGCACGCCCGGACTTCATCGAGATGTTCATCCAGATCGGCCGCATCGGCCGTTCCATGGGTGTGCACATGCTGCTCGCCTCGCAGCGCCTGGAGGAGGGCAAGCTCCGCGGCCTGGACACCTTCCTCTCGTACCGGATCGGTCTGCGTACGTTCTCGGCCGCCGAGTCCCGTACCGCGATCGGTGTCCCGGACGCGTACCACCTGCCGAACGTCCCCGGCTCGGGCATCCTCAAGTACGACACCGAGACGATGATCCAGTTCAAGGCGGCGTACGTCGGTGGCGTCTACCGCGCCGGTGGCGGCGGTGGCGGCGGCTCGCGCACCCACCGGCAGCCGGTGCTCTTCACGGCCGCGCCCGTCGCCGAGCAGATCATCCACGAGCCGGAGCCCGAGGTCGTTCCCGACCAGGTCGACGACGCGCTCGCGGACACCGTCCTCGACGTGATCGTGGCGCGGATCGTCGGCCAGGGCCCGCCCGCCCACCAGGTGTGGCTGGCGCCGCTCGAGGAGTCCCCCTCGGTGGACTCGCTGCTCCCGCCGCTGTCGACGACTCCGGAGCGCGGCCTGCACTCGGCCGACTACCCGGCGACCGGCAAGCTCGTCGTGCCGATGGCGCTGGTGGACAAGCCGTTCGAGCAGCGCCGCGACATCCAGTACCTGGACTTCTCCGGCTCGTCCGGTCACGGTCTCGTGGTCGGTGGTCCGCAGTCCGGCAAGTCGACGCTGATCCGGTCGATCATGACCTCGTTCGCGCTCACCCACACCCCGGCCGAAGTGCAGTTCTACTGCCTGGACTTCGGTGGCGGCGGCATGCTCGCGATGGAGGGGCTGCCGCACGTCGGCGGCGCCGCCTCGCGCCTCGACTCCGAGAAGGTGCGCCGTACGGTCGCCGAGGTCCGCGGCATCCTCAACGAGCGCGAGGAGTTCTTCCGCGCCAACAACATCGACTCGATCGGTACGTACCGCACGCGCCGCGCGGCCGGGCAGTACCCGGACCAGCGGTGGGGCGACGTCTTCCTCGTCATCGACGGCTGGGCCGCCTTCAAGACCGACTACGAGCAGCTCGACCCGGTCATCCTCGACCTGGCCTCGCGCGGCCTCGGCTTCGGCGTCCACCTGGTCATCGGCTCCGGCCGCTACACCGAGGTCAGGCCCGCCCTGCGCGACCAGCTCCTCAACCGGGTGGAGCTGAAGCTCGGTGACCCGATGGAGTCGGAGTTCGACCGCAAGAAGATGGAGGCCGTGCCGCTCGGCATGCCCGGCCGCGGTCTGACGCCCGACAAGCTCAGCTCGCTCGGCGCGCTGCCCCGGATCGACGCCTCCTCCGACGTGGAGACGCTCGGCCAGGCCATCGAGCACATGGTGACGACGGTCTCCGAACACTGGCAGGGCCCGCCGGCTCCGCCGGTGCGGATGCTGCCGACCAAGCTGCACATCAGCGAGGTCCCCAAGGGCAACGACTTCCCCGAGCGGGGCGTCGCGATCGGTGTCGACGAGACGACGCTGTCGCCGTCGTTCATCGACTTCGAGACCGACCCGCTGATGGTGGTCTACGGAGAGTCCGAGTCCGGCAAGTCGGCGGTTCTGCGGATGATCGCCAAGCAGATCTCCGAGCGGTACGCGACCGACAAGGCGCTCATCGTCGTCGGCGACTACCGGCGCGCGCACCTGAGCGAGATGCCCGAGTCGCACCTCTATAAGTACTGTGCTTCGGGACCGCAGCTCCAGGAGGTCGTCACGAGCCTGGCGGGTTCCATGGGACGCCGTATGCCGGGTCCTGACGTCACGCCGGAGCAGCTGCGCAATCGCTCCTGGTACGACCTGCCGGACGCGTTCATCATCGTCGACGACTACGACCTGGTGGCCACCAGCTCCGGCAACCCGCTCCAGTCGCTCCTCGAGTACCTGCCGTTCGCCCGCGACCTGGGCCTGCGCATCATCATCGCGCGCAGCTCCTCCGGTGCGGCGCGTTCGTCCTTCGAGCCGGTCATGCAGCGCATGAAGGAGCTCGGCGCGACGGGCCTGGTGCTGTCCGGCGACCCGGCGGAGGGCCAGATCTTCGGACCGCTCAAGCCGATGCGTCTGCCTCCGGGCCGAGGCATGCTCGTCACCCGCAAGGGCGGGGCGCAGTTGGTGCAGACGGCGTGGCTGCCGATGCGCAGCAACTGACGGCCGCGTAGCGCTTGCGTACCGTACGGCGCCGGGGATCGGCTCGACCGATCTCCGGCGCCGTACTCTTTTACCCGAACCGACTTGAGGGAGACGAGAGTTGAGCACCCCGCCCCAGCCGCCGCCCCGCACCACCGACGAGGCGCTCGCGATCGCCCGGACGACGTTCCAGCCGCTGTGCGCGGACGGCACCCCGGCGACGCTCAACGTCCAGGAGTTCGACCTGGGCTTCCTGGTCTACGCGACCTTCGCGCCGACCGAGCCGCCTTCGTACGGAGGCAGCCACCTGGTCGTCTCGAAGGCCGACGGTTCGACGATGTACGTCCCGAACTTCCCGCCGGACTCGGCGATCAGCCTTTATCGGCGGGAGGTTGGGCGGGGCTGACGGCTGACGCGGGCACCGCCGGATCTCGCTCTGCCCACTGTCACCGGGCGGCACTAGACTTTGCGTACGGCGCCTTCCCTGACCGTTCACCGCCCCCGTCCGATGGAGACCCAGCCGTGACCACGCACGACCAGGAAGAACGGCAGGCCGGACAACCGGCCGGCGCCGGCTCCCCCGCCGTCACCGGCCCCGGCAACACCGCCGTGTTCACGTACGTCGACCCGCGCACGGGCGAGGAGACGTACCTGACGCGCGTCTCGGGCCCCGGCCTGCCGCACGTCGAGTACCAGGCGTGGTCGGACCTGCGCCGCGCAGACATCCCCGCGGACTATGTGGTGGCGGTCCACACCGACCTCAGCCCCAGCTCCCTGCCGGGCGGCTACACGCTGGACGCGCTCAGGGTCGGATTCCCGAACGCCGCCCTCTCCTCCAGCCATCCGTACGGTGCGGACCCGATCGAGCGCGCCGAGGGCGTCGCCACGCTCACCGCGCAGGTGGAGTCGATGGCGCGGCTCGCGGGCCAGGCGCCGCCGCCGCGCCCGCATCGCGTACCGCTGCCTGCGCCGACGGCCTCGGCGCCGCCCCTGCCCCCCGAGCTCCCCGGGAAGCTTCCTGTGCAGCGCTACGGGACGGAACTGCTCGCTTCGGCCGCGCTCCCCGACGCCGCGCGCGCCTCCCTCGCAAGCCCCGGGCTCCCCGCCGACGTCCGCTTCTTCTTCACGGCGGACCGGCCCGAGAACCCGCCGCGCGGCGGCCTGTTCGTGGATGCGGCGACCCACCTGCGAGAACTCGGGGCCGAGCTGTCCCCCGCGGCCGTCGACATCCTCACCGCGCACACCCGGATCGGCACGGACGGCCAGTACGTGATCACGGTGCAGCAGGAGGCCGGCAGCGTATGGGCGGCCAACCCGGCCACGGGCAGCGGCCGTTACGTCAACGCGTCGGTCGGCACGTTCACGCACTGCCTCGCCACGCTCGCCACCACCCGCGACGTCATGGTGGGCATGAATCCGTACGAGGCGGGTGCGGCGGTCGCCGACCTCCAGGCCCGCCTGATCGCGCTCGACCCCACGTGCTTCGACGACGCAGGCAACTGGTGGTCGGTGATCATCGAGCAGATGTGGCACGGCTTGTTCTGACGCACTGACCACCACCCAAGAGGACCCTCATGCCCCGCGAAGGATTCCGTACCGATACGACGTCCCTGGCCAAGGAAGGCACGAACTTCCATGACTTGGGCGCCCAGTTCGCCAAGGCCGCGGCGGCCCTCCAGAACGGCCTGGCCTCCGTCAACGCCTGCGCCCCCACCAGCGGCGAGGCCCCCGCGCCCGAGAAGGGCCAGGTGGAGGGCTTCGTCCAGGGCCTGACGAGCTTCGCCGACAAGGCGGACATGCCGCCGTGGGGCGACGACGAGATCGGCGAGAAGTTCGGCATCGCCTACGAGGGCCTGCAGACCGGCATGTTCGAGTCGATGCAGCACCTCGCGCAGGAGTTGACGAACATCGGCGGCGCGCTCGGCGCGATGGCCAAGAACCACGACGAGAACGAGTCCTTCAACGAGCAGCTGATCCGCCAGGAACAGAACGACGTGGACTTCGCGGCGGGTGCCGGTGGCACCACCGAGTCCCACATCAGCAAGATGACGTGAGGGCGGGTCTGCTGCCGGGCGGGGCCGATGCGCGGGTCAGACCGCCTGCCCCACCCCGATGACGAGCAGCGCGCCGACCATCAGCCACAGCCCCTGACGGCCCATGCCACCCGTGCTCCGCAACGCGAGCCACAGCGCGCCGCAGGCTCCGACCACGCCCACGGCGTTGGCGCCCAGCGCGACCGCGCCGGCGTCGCCGACCGCCTGACCGATGAGCGCCGCGACGGCTGCCGCGAGGAAGACGGCCGCGCACACGATCCCCCGCAGCCGCTCACGCCGCGCCACTTCGGTGACCCTCGCCTGCTCCTCGGCGAGCGCGCGCTCCTCCGGAGGAAGCTCGGTCTCCCACTTCCGCGAGAAGTCCGCCTCCCACTGCAGGCCGGTGCCGTCTCCACCCGTACGTGTCATGCCCGCGACCCTAACCGACCGGCGGTAGGCGGCTCATCCCGAGCCCGTCCGACGTTACGGCTCGAAGTGGTCGGCGAGACTGTTGGTGGCGGCCTCCCAGAAGTGGGCGCCGCCCAGGTCTCGCGGTAGTGCCTCGACGAAGTCCCCGAACTCCTGGAGGGCTGCTTCCAGGGCCTCCTCGCGTACGTCGTCGTCCTCGAGCTCGTCGAGCCGCTCCATTTCCTTGACGACGGCGGCGAGCAGCGCGATCGCGGCGCCCGCGTGGGCGGCCGAGGCGAACTCGTGCGCGGAGGCCATGCCGGCGGCGTGGTCCCAGCCACGGGAAACAAGGCCCCCGTCTCGTCGGTGCACGTCTCCACCCACTCCTTTGAAGGGGTGCGAAGACGGGCGACGACGGCCGGCACTCAGATGACCTCTTGCAGCCCCTCGGTCCACCAGCTGTGCGCTGCGTGCGAGCTGATGGCCCGCAGCCGGTCCTCCAACTCGTCGCGCAGACCGAAGAGTTCGCCTTGCGTGTACGCCATCGGGAAGTGGCCCCGGAGGACGGCCCAGGTCGTGACGAGGCGGACGAAGACGTCCAGGTTCTCAGCCATGAGGTGGGGGGCCTCGTAGTCGACGTTCCACTTGCCCGAATCCCAGTCGGGGTCCCAGTCGTCGGCGGGTGGGGCGTCGTCAGGCAGGTCCGTCTCGGTCCAGTTGTCGTGGCGGGGCAGGCGGTAGACCCGGCCGGTGCTCGCGTGTACGGCGATGGGGCCACCGTTCCAGTCGCCCAGCGCGTACAGGGGCAGGTCACGGATGCGCTGAAGCGATGCCTCGGCCTCTGAGTCGACGCCCAGGTGGATCTCGGCGGCCGCCAGGGCCGGCAGGCCGGTCACGGTCAGGGTGTGGCGGGCGTGGGGGGCAGTGAGGTCCTCGGGGAGGTGTGATTCGGGGAGGCGGGTCATGGACTGCGTACCGAATACCGAGTCCGGGGACGATGGGAAGTCCGCCTGTCCGGGGGCGATATGGCACGGCAGTACGTCGATCAGCGCGGCCGTGTTCGGGGACGGCATGGCGAAACCGAGGAGGTCGTCTTCATCACCGTCATCGGCATCGAGGTCGTCGTCCCAGTCCTCGTCCTCGTCGAACTCGTCGCCCTCGTCCACGGTCCGCGGCCCCCGGAACCCGTCTTCGAACCGTTCGGGGTCGGTGGCCTTGGCCGCGAAGATCCCGCCGGTCGACGCCACCACGACCAGCTCTCCCACCTCCAGCCGGGCCCGCACAAGGCCCGGCTCCGCCGGGAACGGGTCGAACGCGGCCCACGCCCGCAACCGGCCGCCCCCGCCCTGCCACGAAGGTTCACGCTCCCCGAAGGCAGGCACGGAGCCGGTCCACGGGCCGGCGAGCACGTCGCCCGTGGCCGCGTCGAACACCCAGTAACGCGGCGTCGGTCGGGTGTCGTCCCGCGCGACGACCGCCGTCCGGCCCTCCGGATCCCAGCCCTCGGGCGCGAGTTCCAGCCCAGTCACCGGGCCGGGGAACACCCGCCGCGGGTCGACGACGCCCGGCGGCCGCCAGTGCGCCCAGCGCACCACCCACGGCCGGTCCGGGTGCGCATCGGTCACGGCCTCCGCCGTCGCCTCGTCGCCCTGCGCCTGCGCCGCCAGGGCCAGCCAGGACGCCCATTCGTCGAACTCGAAGGTGCGCAGGCCGGCCGTCTCCAGGTCGCTCGCGCAGCTGGCCAACGAGGGGGCCGACCAGGCGGCGAATCGGTCGCGGAAGGCTGGATCCATCCGTACGGCATCGAGGTTTGCGCGCACCACCCCGTCCGCCTCGATGAGGCTGTGCGGCGAGAGCTTCGCCAACAGCGCCGCATCGTGCGCCAGTTCGTGGAAGGACTCGCCATACCGCCCACCCCGCGCGGCGTGCCTGGCCAACGCGAGGACGGCGTAGCGCCCCACGCCGTTCGCCGTCTCGTCGAGCCGGTCCCGCAGCCACTGGGTCATCTCAGCGTGGACCCGACGGGCGTGCCCGCGATCCACCGCGGCTGCCAGTTCGTCTCGACGCGACCAATCGCCGAACCAGACACGGCCGTCCTCGGCGACCGAGATCTCCGATACGTCCAGGGGCAGCTCCAGCTCACCCCCATTGAGCAGACGGGAGAGTTGACGCCACACCTCTACAGAAGCCGAGAACGACTGCGCGAGGGTGAGCGCCTGTAGCGCCCACTCGCGCAGCTCGGCCGGGGAACGGCTCTCGTTGGGCTGCCGCCAGGCCACAATGCGCTCGACCGCTGTCTCCGCGGTGACGTTCTCGTACATGACTGCCGGTTCTCCGCCCTGCCCCTGGACAACTAGTGGTACCGGTGATGCCCACCCAGATCCAGCTCCCCAGCACGGGCCGGCCCTCGCTGCTCACATGACGCTCTTGAGCGTCGCCGTCCACCAGCTGAACATCGCCATGGGGACAGCGCTGCCGAGGCCGACCTCGATCCGCATTGACAGCGTGTCGAGCTCCAAACGGCTTGTGGTCATGCGAAGTTGGGAGCGGATGCCGATGTACCTGGACGCCAAGGTGAGGAACGTGGCGAGGTTGGGGGCGATCCATGTGACGTACTTGTCGTCCTCGGGGCCTTCGACGTCCTCAAGAGTGTTGACCGCCTCGAACGATGGGGTGGTTCGTTCCGGGGCGTCGATGTCCTCGTCCGGGTGCCAGGGGCCGAGCCAGGTGCCGTCGGAACCGGGCGGCAGGCGGTAGACGACCCCAGTGGAGCCCTCGATGACAAGCGTTCCGCCTTCCAGCGAGCCGATGGGAAGAAGGTCGTTGGTGTCGTCGTCCTCGTCGGTGGAAGCGTGCGGCCGCCGGGATGGCGGTGTCAGCTCCAGCGGGTGGCACCGGAAGGCCGGGACACCGACCTCGACGAGGGTCTCCCGGCTCGCATGGTCACCCATGCCCGTAGGAAGATCCACCGGGGGGACGCGGTGAAAGTCCGCGGCCTCGAAGGCGGGGTAGTCCGGGTGCCTGCCGTACGTCCCGGCGTCGAAACCGGGCACCACGTCGCAGGGGAAGGTACGCGTCTCCGGCTTCTCCGGAGGATTTGTGCACGCTGCGGTGAGCGGGTCGGCCATGGCGGACTCGATGGCGAACACGCCGCCGGGCGAGCAGTAGATCGTGAGGCCGGTGAGGCCGTCCATGCGTAGATGCCCCGTAACGAGCGGCAGGCGCCGCGACAGGCCACCAAGATCCGTCCAGAGCGGCAGCGTGAACTCGTTGAAGGTGCCAATGGGACGCGACTGCCCAGGGGCAGGCAGAGGACCGGTACTGGGCCCCGCAAGCGGCCGACCGCTCTCCGCGTCCCAGCCCCAGTGGGGCGACTCATCGGAGACGTACTCGCGTCCGATCACGGCGGGGCGCCCGCCCGGGGACCAGTCCGCGGGAGCTGGTTCGACCTGCTCGATCGGGCCGGGGAGCCAGCCGTCGAACGATACGGCCCCCGGCGGCCGCCAGTGATGCCAACGCACGCGCCAGGGGAGCGCTGTCGGCAAGCCGTCGATTTCGGCAGCCACTTCGGTATCGCCGTGGGCCGTGGCGGCCAGATGCAACCACGCAGCCCACTCCCCCCGGCCCTCAGGACGCACGCCGGCCAGCCACAGCTGCAAGGCGTAGTGGACGGGGAGCGGGAGTTGCGACCGGGGGGCGTAACTACGCTCGGCGGACGCGAGCAGGGCACTGATGTCCGAACTCAAGAACTCCTGGACACTTTCAGGAAATACACCTTCAGGCAACTGAAACTCCCCGACGTTGCATCATTTCTCGTTCTGCGTATCGAGCTGCTGGGCCAGGGCGGCGTACAAATTCTCGACCTTGGACAGGACACGCCCCCTGAACTCCTCATCCATCCGCTCTTCTGCGGGAGTTTTCGGACTCAGATCGTCCACCCCGGACGCAAGAGCGTTAAGGTCCGCCCTGTCCATTTTCCCACCCTTCACCCCATGCTCCTGGGCAATCATCTCACGGGCGACCCTTTGAACATCGGCGCGGATCTCTCGCCTGTCGGCCACGGCTTCACTGTCCACGCGATACGTGGAGCTGTAATAGATCGGCACGTCGGCTGCGAGGTTCTTCTTCAGCAGGGTCGAGCAGTTCGAGGACCCTCGGCCACCCTTTTTATTTCCGCAAGGTTCACGCTCGGTGTAGAGGCCGACGATCTTTCGATCACTGTTTCCGTCCCGGCGGTTTCTTTCCTCGACCCACTGCATGAGATGGTCTTCTGAATGACGCGCCGATATTTCCCCGGGAGAGCCCGTCGGTATGGAGGAGTCGACTACGTACTCTATTTCCCCGTTTCCGTTGTCGACTTCAATGACAGCATAGTTCTTCTCACTGAGGTCGGGGACATGGGGAGAACCACCCAGGCCGTGCTTATTGGCCAGGTCGTTACCGTCCGTCTTCTTGGCCTCCCTACGATTCTCGGCTGCTGCCGAGACCGTGCGATCGGGGGACTCCTTGTAACCGCCCACGCCGTGCCGCTCGTGGAAGGTGTGACTGAGTCGCGCCAAACTACTCACGACATGCATCTGCTCGCCGCGGTTCAGACTGTCAAAGCCTGGGAGAGCCAGCCTGAGCCGCTCGCGGTCGAATGTCATGGGGGTGCCATCGGGCGTCTGACCCGCCGTCCGCCCAAGGACATTCGCAAGG
Source organism: Streptomyces sp. NPDC002790 (assembly GCF_040295505.1). NCBI lineage: Bacteria > Bacillati > Actinomycetota > Actinomycetes > Kitasatosporales > Streptomycetaceae > Streptomyces > Streptomyces sp. NPDC002790. The sequence goes on from NZ_JBEOVM010000014.1 coordinate 23,401, forward strand.
GGGCTGACACCGTCGTTGGCGTCGGGGTGGTTCGGGTCGGCCCACTTTTCGATCTGCTCGTCGACTCGTTCGTGTCTCACCTGGAACACGGGGTTGCGGGCGCGAAGAGCCTGCTGCGCCGGGTCGGGGGGAAGCCCCGGAGAATTCGCATCGCCGGAAGTCGTGGGGCGGAGAATTGCAGGTCCCTCTCGCTCCAGGTAGGGATCCGAGTCGTCGGGATGAGGTACGAGCCCGGGGCCTTTCGGCGGGGTGACATTGCCGTGGTCCGCGCCGGGGGGGCCGGCGGATTGTTCAGGGCTGGTGATGTTGGTGTTGCCCGACTGGGGCGTGCCTGAGGTGGCCGGGTGGGCCTGCGGGGAACCGTTGCCCTCGGCTTGGGAGGACGCCGCGCCGTAGCCGGCCGGGGGCGTGGCCGCAGCCATGGATTCGGGGCTCGGGCCATTGGCCGGGGTGTCGCCATGGGGGCTCGGCGTCGTGGGAGTGGCGGGAGTCGAATCGCTCTGCGGGGAGTCACCGGCCTGGTTCGCTGTCGGGCTCTGGTGCGACTGCGGCTGGTCCTCGTCTTGCTTCTGGTCTTCCTGCGCCTGGCCCTCGTCTTGCTTCTGGCCTTCCTGCGGCTGAGAGTCATCTTGCTTCTGGTCCCCCTGCGACTGCGAGTCGTCTTGCTTCTGGTCCTCCTCCTTCTCCGTGTCGTCCTTCTTCTCCCATGGGGCGTCCATGGTCTGGCCGTTGGGGTCGAAGGGGACGTAGCGGACGCCGGCGGCGCCGGTGTGGAGGGGGTTGGGGCTCACCTCGCCGGTCTGGTGGTCGACCCAGATGATGTTGCCGTTGTGGTTGTAGACGTTGAAGGCGTGTCCGCCTCCGCCGGGCCATTGGACGCCGACGACGGCGGCGGAGCCGGGGCCGGCCTCCTGGAGGTGGTGGGCTATTCGTGCGTAGGGGCCGGGGTGGTCGGCGCCGGCCCAGATCTGGGGGCGGCCTGCCCAGGCGTCGAGGTTGTTGTACGAGTCGCGCTCGGGCGACATCCGGTCGAGCGTGCCGTCATCGTTCTTGTCAGGGGTGCGGGGTGCGGAGACCTGGGGGTCGCCGAACCAGGTCGACAGGCCGGCGCGGGCGTTGTCGAGGCAGTTGTTGGAACGGCCCGGCTCCTGGAGACCGCCGTCGTTCTGGAGTTGGGCCCATTCGCCGTTGGGGTCGGGGTGGCGTTGCGGGGTGCCGTCCTCGTTGCGGGGGACGGCGTCCGCCAGGGCCTGCTGGTGGGCGGGGTCCGGCGTCAGCAGGCCGTGGGGGGCGTGGTTGAGGCTGTCGCGGATCTGCTGGAGGCTCCGGCCCTGCGAGAGAGGGGCCGACTGGTCCTGCTTGGGGGGTGTGGTGTCCGAGGGCTCCTGCGCGGGGGCGGGGTGGCCGTTCGAACTGGGCGGCTGGGTGCCGGGATTGTTGTTCGGGGTCTGAATCGGGACCTGGACCGGCACCTGGTTCTGGTCCTGGTTCTGGTTCTGGTTCTGGTTCTGGTTCTGGTTCTGGTTCTGGTTCTGGTTCGCAGGCTGATGCGGTGTCTGGCTCGGAGCCTGATCCGGCTTCTGGTTCGGGGCCGGGTTCGCCGGCTGGTGCGGGGTCTGGCCTGGAACCTGGTTCGGCGTCTGGCCCGGAGTCTGATTCGGGGCCGGGTTCGGCGTCTGGTTCGCGGGCTGGTTCGGGGCCGGGTTCGCCGTCTGACTCGGGGTCTGGTTGGGCGTCTGGCTCGGAGCCTGATTCGGCGTCTGGCTCGGAGCCTGGCCCGGAGTCTGATTCGAGGGCTGGTTGGGCGTCTGGTTCGGTGTGGCGGAGAGGCCGGGCTGGTTCGGGGTGTTGGTGGTGCCGGGCCTGTTGTTGGTGGGGGTGTTGGGGCGGGGCGTCGAGGGGGTCGTCGGCTCGGGGCGGCGGGTCGGCGTGGGTGTTGTGCGTTGGGGGGTCTCGGTACGGGGTGCGTCCGTACGGGGATTCGTCGTGGGGGTCGTGGGGTTGGGCTGGCGCGACGGGCCCTGATTCGGCGTGGTGGGGGTGTTCGTGACCGGGCCCGGGGTCGCGGTCGGTGCGACGTTCGGCGTCTGGTTCGGCGTCGGTGCGGCGGGGCTCTGGTCGCCGGTGGGCGTCGGGTTCGCCGTGGGTGCGGGGCGGGTCGGGGCGTGGGCCTCCGTGGCCGTGGCGCTCTGCGTGTGGAACGTGGGGCTGGACGACGTACGCGAGGACGAGTCGGAGCCGGTGTGGGCACCGGCACCGACACCGGTGCTCGCACTTGGTATGGAGCTCGACGTCGCGGAGGTGGAGGTGGGTGACGAGGCGTCGGTGGGCGTGGGGGTGCCCACCGACGTCGCCGTCGTCATGGGTTGTTGGGCCTGGGTACGCGGGTCCGTCGCGGTGGACGGATCGTTGCCGCGGTCGGGCGAAGCGGTCTGTGCGGCAGGGCCGTTGGACTCCTGGGTCGGGGTGGCGCTCTCCGATGCCGTGTTGATGCCGTGGGACGGGTCGGACTGCCCGACCGGCGGCGTCGCATCCGGCGTGGGGGTCGGCGCGGGCGACGGCGTGGCCGCGTCCGCATCCACGCGCGCGTGCGGCACCGAGGAGGGCTGGTCCGAGGAGGGTCGCTCCGACTGCGCGGCGGGCGCGGGCGCGGGCGTGGCCGTCTCGCCGCCATTGCGCTGCGCGTCCGTACCCGTCGACACGTCCGGCGTTCCGGACGACGATGCGGCGTCCGGCGTGGACCCCGATCCGGGCGAGGAATCCGGTGTACTCGAGGGGCCTGGGGAGCCTCCGATATCGGTCGACGTGGAGGCCTGCGCCGCGTCCCGCTGCTCGTTGTAGCCCGCGTCGAACGGGGTCAGCGGCCGGTCGGACGACGGCGCCGGGGAAGGAGTCGACGCAGGGGAGGGAGTCGACGCAGGGGTCGGTCCGTCGTCACCGTTCGAACCTGCCTGCCCTCCGACTCCCGTACTGCCATTGCCTGTTGTTCCCGCGCCGCCGGTACCGCCGGTTCCCCCGGAGGCCGAAGCACCGGACGTACCGCCTCCGCCCGCGTCACCCCCGGACCCGGAGGCCCCGGAGCCAGCCCCTGAACCACCGGACCCGGACCCGGAACCTGAACCGCCTGAGCCGACCCCGGACCCACCACCGGACGCAGACCCGGCACTCGCCCCGCCGCCATCCACCCCACCCGACGACGACGAGTTCCCCGCCGCACTGTCCAACCCACCCCGCGCATGCGCCCCGGCCCGCCCCGCACCCCCGTCCCGCAGCGACTCACCCAACGTAGAGCCGAAGTTCTTGAACCCGTCCTCGACCGCCGTCTTGCCCGCATCCGCGGTACGCCCCAGGTTGTACCCGTCCTGCGCACCGAAGTTCTGGTTCACCGTCTGCGCGACCAGGTCCTTGCTCATCTCCTCCAGCGCGGAGACGAACGGCTCCTTCACCGCCTCAAGCGCCGCCTCCATCAGCGCCTGCGCCGCCTCCTTCAAAATCTTGCGGATCGCGACCCGCGAGACCTGCGTCATCGCCGCCGACGCCACCCCCGACAACCCGAACGTGACCACCGCCGTCGCCGCCGCCACCGCGATCTGGATCGCCAGCACAATCAGCTGAATGATCACCGCGATCTTCATCCCGATGATCAGCATCGCCGCGACCTCGAAGACACCCGCGATCACCTCGGCCGCCTGCCGGGCATCGTCCAGATACCCCGACCCGCCCGAGAACTTGTCCCACTTCTCCACGAACGCGTCGATCGACTCGCCGAAATTCTCCGACGTCACATTCCCGGCCGACTGCATCGCAGACACCTGAACGTCCCCGACCTGCGCCCCGAAATCCCGCCACGTCTGCGCGCACTGCATCATGTGGTCCTCATTGGCCGTCGGCCAATCGAAGCCCAACATCTCCAGAATCCACGCCAACTCGTCCGGCAGCATCATCGCCATGGCGGCATCTCCCCCGTGTCGCCGTACATCCGCAGGACACAGGACCCCGTGCACCTCAACAGACGTAATTTTGCACGGAGTTTAACAAGCCGGACCGACAACAGAACAGTCCCACCGGCCGCGCCCGCACCACTGTCAGAGCTCGCCCGTAAGGTGGACAGGCACGTGAAGACGGGGAACCAGGGAGAGTCGTGAGCTGGCAGAACAGCCCCATGGGAGTGCCGGGAGCGCCGGGAGCGGCACAGCAGCACCCCATGGCCGCGCCGCCGCAGCAGGTCGCGTATGAGCCGCATCCGTTCATCGGCGGCCGCGCCTCCGCCCTGCGCGCGCTCGCCGCCTGGCGGGCCGCCGTGCCGGAAGCGCCGCGCGTCGCGCTCCTCACCGGCTCACCGGGGTGCGGCAGTTCGCGCCTACTGACCGGCTTCCTGATGCTCTGCGATCCCGGCCACCGCGAGCGCATCGACCTCGCGCGCCTCGACCCGTGGACGGTCCCGCCGCCGCTCCCCGCGCCAGCAGTGCCGAGCGCCGCGGGACGCACGCCCGCGCAGGTGCTGTGGCTGCTCGCCGACCACTACGGCCTCGACGTCGCGCGCGATGCGGAGGCCTACGAGGCCTTCGGCGCCACCGAGCGCGTGATCGTCGTGCCCGATGTGGACGAGGCCGGTCCCGTACGGGCGGGTCGCGGGGCGGAGCGGATGGCGCGCGAGCTGCTGCTGCCGCTCGCGGGGCTCCCCTCCGTACGACTCCTCGCCGAGGTCCCGCACGCGGTGGCCGCCGAGATGGCATCGGCGCTCCCCGCCGGGACGGCACAGGTCATCGACCTCGACGCACCCGAGCACGCCGACCTCCAGGGCCTCACCCTGCAGACCCAGATCGCGCTCGACCCGAACTTCGGAGCGCCACGGCTGCCGTTCACCGAGGATCCGCAGCTGCGGGCCCGCCTCGCACATGACCTTGCGACGCGCATCGCGACAGGAGCAGGAGCAGGAACGGGGACCGGGATGGGGACGGGCGGCAGTCGCCTCACCGCCCAACTGGCCGTCAATGCCCACCTGTTGGCACCCGAGGCACCACCCAACCCGGCCCTCTTCCCCGCACATCCGATCGAGACCGTCGACATGCACGCCCGACGCCTCGGTGCCGACCCGGCCGCCCTGCGCGCGATGCTGACCCCTCTCGCCCTGGCCGAGGGTGAAGGTCTACCCCTCCCCTTGTGGGCACCGTTGGCCTCAGCGCTGGCCGCGCGCGACCTGTCGCAGGACATCGCCAACGGGATGTCCCTCGCCGGCCCGTTCGTCACCACGGTGAACGACGAGGACGCGACCGCGCCCACCCTCATCACCCTCACCCACCCGGCACTCGGCGAGGCGATCCGCGCCACGCTGCCCGACGTGCGCGTCGCACACCTGTGCCTCGCGATGGAACTCCTTGAGCGGGTCCCCGACGATGGCTGGGAGCAGGCCGACCCCTACGTACGAGACGGCGTCGTCGGCCATCTCCTGGGCGCGGGCCAACTGCCGCGCCTGCTCAAGGACCCGTGGCTGCTGGTGCACACGGACCCGGTGGCGCTTCGTTTCGCACTGGAGGAGATCGCCGCGGACGAGCGCACGCGCGCGGCACTGCCCGCTCCAGGACGTACGTATCTGCGAATCGCCCCGGTGCTGACGCGCACGCAGGCGGGGCCGGAGCAGCGGGCACAGATCCTGGCGTCGGCGTTCGAGGAGGACGGACTGGCGCAGTACGCGCGCGCGTTGGGCTCCGCCAACCAGGACGTGGGGGCCTCCGCCACCGCCACCGCCGGCACCTCGGCCACCTCGGCCACCTCCGGCACCCCGGCACCCGCTTCCCCGCAGCGCACACCCACAGTGGTGGACTACCCGTTGGCGCCGCCCGCGCCGCCCGCGGCAACCCCTCAGCCGGACCAGGCAGCACCCGCTCCCACCCCCGCCTCCCCACCACCCGACCACCCGGCGACGGGCCCTGGCAACACCGCGGTCTTCACCTACGTCGACCCCCGCACCGGCCAGGAGGCCTACGTCACCGCCACCTCGGCGCCCGGCAAGCCACCGGCCGAGTACCAGGGCATGGCACAGCTGGGCGAGTTGCGGGTGCCCGTGGAAAACGTCGTGGCGATCCACACCGACCTGTGCCCCGGCTACTTCCCTGGCGGCTACACGGCGAACGTCCTGGTGTCCACGTTCCCGAAGGCCTCCCACTCGCACGCACACCCCTACGGCCGGGACCGGGCATCGCGCACCGAGGGCATCACCGCCCTCACGTCCCACGCGCGACTGATGGCCCAACTCGCCGGCCAGGAGGCACCACCGCAACCGTCCCGCGCCCCGCTCCCCCACCCCGTACCGCCCACGCATGTCCTGCCGGACGCGCAGCTCGGCCCGCTGCTCACACAGGCCTTCGGCGAGCAGAAGGTACGCCGTTACGCTCCCCAACTCCTGGCCACGGCCCCGCTACCCGACGCGGCACGCACGACGCTGACGGTCGCCGGCCTCCCTGCCGACGTCCCGCTCTTCTTCCTGGCGGACACGGACGCGCCCGGTGTCCCACCCGTCATCGGCGGCATGTTCGCGGACGCCCGCACCCACCTCATCGGCACGGGCGCCCAGTTGTCCCCCGCCGCGGCCGACACCCTCGCCACACACACGCGCATCGGCACGGACGGCATGTTCGTGATCACGGTGCAGCGCGACAGCGGCCAGGTCTGGGCGGCCATGCCCCTGGACGGCAGCCTTCAGTACGTGAACTCCTCGGTGGCCGCATTCGCGTACTCCCTCGCCACCCTCCACACGACACGCGGCGACATGCTCGACGCGCACCCGTACCTGGCAGGCAACATCGTCGCCGACCTCCAGACCCGCCTCCTGGCCATCGACCCGAACGCCCTGTCGGAGCCGGACACCTGGTGGTCCCTGATCATCGAGCAGATGTGGCACGGGCTGTTCTGAACCGAACCACACGTCACCTCACCGGGACGGACGCGAGCCACCAAGCCGAACGGCACTAACGCCGACTCACGCAGAAGTCCCCCTGCAGACGGCCCCGGGCCGGTGTTTCACCCCACGCGCTGCGGCCGGTGCAGCGTCCTGAACTCGCGCCCGCCCGGTGTGGCGATGACGCCCGCACGCTCCGGATCACCCACGAACCAGGCCCCCTTCTCCAGGTCATGCCCCCAGCGCCTGCGCCGCCGCCAGGTACGCGCCGCGAAGACCGGGGGCGCCACCTTGCCGGTTGCCGACCCGGCCGGCACAGTCGCTGCCGATACGGGATCGACCCCTGCATCCGGGGAAAGGCCGAGCCGAACCTCAACAGCCGTTCCCCCACCCACCTTTACGTCCAGCCGCCGCACCGCGACGCCGTACTGCCAGGGCCCGGACTTCAACACCCGGCCGACCATCACGTGCCAGTGCACCGCCTTGGCTGGACCGATCAGGAAGAACGACCACACCATGAAGGCGAACGCCGCGAAGCCCTCTGCGACCTCGGGACCCAAGGTCGCAACGAGAAGCAGCACCAACCACACCACAGCCCTGATCAACGTAACCTTCGGGGTATCCGCCGCAGTCGGTACAGCTCACGACCGTACTCCACGGTCGCGGTGGCCGAGTTCTCGGGCACCGCAGAGCTGAGTGGACTGAGCTCCACAGCAGCGGGTGGCCCACCCCGGGTATTGCCCTCACGCCGAGGTATGCAATGGCGTTCTTTCGTGTGGACCCTAGGCGTTTGCACAGCGCTGGTGACCCTTCTCGCGCTGGTGATGGGCATTCCGCAGCGCCCGGATCTCGTGCAGAGGATCTCCGATCCCGGCTCGGAATACGCCCACGTCCCGGTGGAAAGGGTCAGCGACGTCCAGTTTCACGATCCAAGCAAGGGCCGTGATTACTACACCTCGACGGCAGTCGTCCAGCTTGCCCCTGAGACAGGCGGGACTCCGGTAGTGACTACGGTCCATCCAGTCACTCCCGACCGTCCGCACAAGGGGAGCGAAGTCTCGGTCCTCTACGCCCCGTCCCGCCCTGGGCTAGGCGCCGTCGCAGGAGACCGGGACAGCCTCGGTGCGGAACTAGAAGGCTCCACGATGGGGACTGGCCGCATCTTGATCGTCGGCATCGCCTGGGCTTTCGGGATCGCCCTCTCCGTGGATGGTCTTTCCCTGCGCCACGGGTTCCGTTCCTTCTCGCGGCTGAGCGGCACCGACATGGCCGTACGCGGGACATGCCTGGGGCCCGGCTTCTGGGAGCGAGGCTCCCAGAAGCAGATGTGTCTGAAGGTCGTCACCGCATCGTCCCGCACTGCGCATTTCCTGGCCTCTGTCACAGAGAAGCACGTCCCCAAATCCCTGGCGGGGCAGCCGGTCTGGCTGTGCTGGGACGCCCGCCGCAGCACCGACCGTCGGCAATCATCCTCAGGCGACACTCCGGCTGCGCTGGTGTCCGACCGCGGCTGGGTGATGCACGGAATGCTCAAAGCCGACGACGCGCAGATGGTCGCCCCCGAGGGCCTCTCTGTCGAAAAGACCGCCGCAGGTAACGGCGAGCCGCGCGCGCTGCGGCTCTGGAACCCTCACTCCGCCTGGCTGCTCTATGTGGCACCGTCAGTGCTGATGCTCGCCGTGGTCGCCATCGGTTGTGCCGCACTGCTGACCTTCGACATCACGGGGGTCTGGCGCTGGGTAACCGGGACCGGTGGCGCCCTCATCGGACTGGTTCTCTGCTATCTCGTAACGACTGCTCCGCACTCGTCACACCCCGCGAGCGAGACGAATCCGTCCTGAGCCGTTCCCTGGGCTACTCGAAGAAAAGCACAAAAATCCCCTTACGAAGGGCCCGCCCGGGCCAATTGCCTTGGGTGGGGCCTCGTTTGGCGATAGGGCCGCTACCGGCGGCCGGTCGCTGCACCAGGTACTTCGCTGCGGGAGCAACCTGCAACGCCGCGCGCCCCACGTCCGACGTAGACGCGGGGCGCGGGTGCAGCGCTGATGAAGGTAACTACTGCTGACCGTACGGCGGTTGCGAGGGAGCCTGCGGGTACGAGCCCGGCGCAGGGGGCGCCTGCTGCTGGTACGGGTTCGGCTGCTGCGCCGGGTATCCCTGCCCGGGATACGGCGCCTGACCACCGCCGCCCCAGCCACCACCGGGGGGCGGGGGCGGGCCGCCGCCATTCTTCTTCCGACTGAGCACGATCGCTACGACGATGATCACCAGGACGACAAGGACACCGGCGGCGATGCCGATGATCACGCCCGTACTGATACCGCCGGAATCGGAGTCTGAGGCGCCCGAACCCCTCGTGGCCTCAGGAGCCGGGGATCCGGAACCGTCGGCCTTGGCGATGGACGCGTTCAACTCGCCAGTCTTCAATGGGCCGTTCTTCGAGCCGGCCGACACGTTCTTCGTGAGGGCGGAGTACGGACGGATGAAACCGTAACCGTAGTGTTCGTCGGGGAGCGACGCCCCCTTCGCAGAAGCAGGGAGCCCGGCGGTCTTGACCAGACGGTTGGCGATCTGGCCGGGGGTGAGGTCGGGGAACTTCTGCTTGAGGAGGGCGGCGGCGGCGGAGACGTAGGCCGTGGCATCTGAAGTGCCGGTGTTCAGATCGTAGCCATCAGAGTCCAGGCCAGCAGTGACGATCTTGACGCCTGGGGCAGACAACAGCACGTGGTCGCCGTAGTTAGAGCCCTCCCAGATCGTGCCGTCACTGTCGACAGCACCCACCGTCAGGACACCTGGATACGCACCGGGGAAGAACTCCCGTGACTTTTCAGGACCGACGCCGTCGTTTCCTGAGCCCGCAACGATCAACACCCCGTGGTCCAACGCGTAGGCAATCGCCTTGCGCTCAGCCGGGTCCCCCTGCGGATTCGCGGGGTCGAGTCCGCCCTGAGAGATATTGATGATGGAGGCACCCTTGTCGACCGCGTACTTGATCGACGCAGCGAAGCCGTCCGCCTTCTCGCCCTCGTCTCGGAGTGGAAGAAGCTTGGCATCCGGCGCCAACCCCTTGACACCGGCAGCGCCACCAGCCCCATGACCATGAGCAGCGATGATCGCTGCCATCGCAGTGCCATGCTCAGGCTTGTCCTGGCTCGGGTCTGGCTCGACCGAGGTGTCCCCGTCGACGAAGTCCTTGCCCTTGAGGAACTGGCCAGCGAGGTCGCGGTGGTCCGTCTTGAAGCCGCCGTCGATGACCGCGACCGTGACACCCTTTCCGGTCGCCTCGCTCCAAACCTTGTCGGCAGAGTACGCCGTCAGGGGCCACTGATCGTCCCTGACCTGATCCGCCGACGCCGACGGCGCAGCCGCGAAAAGCAACGCTCCCGCCGCTGCCGCAGCGCCCACCGCGCGCAGCGCTCGCGTGAAGCTCATGCCGTAACACCTTCCCTCGCAGGGCGGGGCCCACAGCCCGAAGGCTGCGAGCCCCGTCTTGTCTTCACCGCATACTTAACCAGTAGGCCTGACTATTCCACGACCTTGGGGTTAACAGTGCGACTGTTCGCCCAGGTCTCCTCGTCCTCGACCAGATAGTCCGGACGAGAGTTGTCACGGCCCTTCTTGTCCTTACCCTTGCCTGTCTGCGCACCGTGCCCAGCAAGACCATTGCGTCCGGCGTTCTGTCCTGCACCGCCGGTCGCTGTCTTCGGCTTCTGGCGCAGGGCGGAACCACCCTGCTGCCCGGATCCCGGCTTGACGACGGACTTGCCGATCTCGCCGCCTTTCGTGCGAGCGAGCGAGTTGCCCTTCAGCCCCTTCGCGGCATCCTTACCGGCGGCTCCCGAACCTGCACCACCACCGAGACCGCCGCGCCCCATAGCGCCTGCGCCGCCACGGCCTGCGGCACCCGCACCGAGGCCTGCACCGGCACCAATCCCACCACCGATCCCCGCACCACCGACACCACCGGCCCCTGCACCAGCTCCAGAGCCAGCGGCGCCACCGCCGATGCCGCCACCAGCGCCAGCCCCGGCGCCCGCACCAACACCACCGGCACCTGCACCCGAGGCACCTCCGAAGCTGAGGTTGCCAGCACCGATCTGCGAACCAGCCGTCGGTTTCTGCGAACCGATACCCCCGCTGATGCCGTCCGCGGTCGGCGACTTCACGCCCTTGATCGAGGAACCCGAGCCAGTGGAGCGACTGAGGTTGCCTGCACCAGCACTACCGGAGGGGCTGGTTACGGAACCAGCGACAATCGGTACGGGAGCGGCGCCGCCGGGCTCACCCGGGTAATCGCCGTCGTCACCAATTCCCCCTCGCCCCGGTTTCCACGACCCCATCGACTGGGCCTGCCCGTTGTAGGCCGTCCCCAGTTGCTCCATCTTCACGGCCATCTTCATCTGCGCCTCGCGACCCTCCGACATGTCGCCTTCGCGATTGTCGACGATGTGCTGCGCAGAAACATTCGAGTTGGAGATGTCCCGGTTCAGGCCGTCCTCGTCCCGACCGCCGTCAGTGAGGCGGTCACCAATGCTGCTGCCACCGCTCGGCTTCTCCATCGCCATGACCTCGGGCTTGATGTCACCCAATACGTTAGCCGCGCTCGTCATCGACGTGGAGACATACGTCGCGTACGTGGACGTGTCATGGATCTTCTTCGAGATCACCTTCGACCGGGCCTGGAACTGATCAGCCGAAGCACCTTCCCAGTCCTTCATCACCTCGGCCACGGCCGCCTCGTAGACGGATTTAACCTCTACGAGCTGGTCGTGCACACCCTTCCAGCCCTGGGCAGCCTCATGTACGGCACTAGGGTCGGAGTTCTGGACCATGGACTTCATCGTGTCCATGTCGTGGTCCTTGAAGTTGGTTGTGTTCTTGCCGGCGTAGCACTGCATCGGCGCCACGTACGTGTAGTCCGCGCCCTTGTCGCTCATCTCTGCCCCGTCTCCCCTTCTCTTCCGCTGCCCGCCCAGTGCGTCACAACATCGACCCGTCTGATGCCCCACCCGAGGCACCACTCGACGACCCACCGGTCGACGCCGACGTGGCTCCATTGACTGAGCTCGCCGTGTCCGCCTCGGCGTCCTGGTACGCGCCATGCGCCCGCTTCGTCTTCGAACCGAAGTCGTCCATCACCGACTCCAGGTGGTCGACGACAGCCTCGAGGTACGTCTTCATCTCGTCATGTGCGGCGGTCAGCTTCTCGGCCTCGTCGAATCCGGACCCCAACGCACCCTTGGGGAGGTACGTCTTGTGCTTGGTATCCGTGTTCGCCTTGCCGAGGTCTCCGATGACCCCGTTCAGCTTTTTGATGACGTTGTCGAGCGCGCTCAGATCGACCTTGTACCCGTCACCGGCCATGCGCTTGGCCCTCCCCGTTCATCCTGCTAGTCCCGTTCTTCCCGTTGGGGGCGATAAGTCCGGTCCCCTGTCACAAGCCTGCCTATAGCTTATCGAACGGCACCCACACCCCGCTCGGTGCTGCCCGTCACAACTCCGCGACAGGTGCGGCGGATACGCTGCCCCATGGGACATAAGCGGTGCAATTACCCCGACCTCGTGTCCCGCTGACCACGTCGGCGCAGAACGAACTCAGTAGGCGAACCGCGTGGACAAGCTCACTGGACGAGCCACGTGGACCAGCTCAACGGACCAGCTCAATAGAGGCTCCAGCCCCGCCCGTCATGACGCGGCCCAGCCTCCCGGGCCGCGCCGCCCCGCTGGCGCCGCTCCTCGTCGATCTCGTCCTGATACGTGGCCAATCGGCGACGCCCCTCGTCCTCCGCAGCCTGCCGCGCGTCGGGCGGCAGCTCCTCCAGTGCACGGAAACCGTCGCGCACCCGGTCGGACAGGGCCTCTCGGTAGGCCGAGTTCTGCATCGCCTCGCGCAATCCCACCCTGCCCGCCAGTACTTCCTTCGCCATCTCCTGGACGACCTCCCCGCCGCCCCCCTGCGCAAGGCGCTGGAGCGAACTACGCAGAGCCCTGGCGCGTGCCGGCTCCCTGGCGATGTCCAGGAACTCCTCGTCCCCGACCTGCTCTTCGGCCATCTGCGGGCCTCCCTTGTTCCAAAATCCGATGCACCAGTGGGCCCGGAAGCGACTACAGCGACCGCGCCGCCGGCCGTCACATACCGCCGGCCCAACACGGGACCTACGACCGCCTCGTACGTCCGTCAAACAGCCGGGTGGTCATAGCTCTCCCCCACCGCAGGCAGCTGGTTGACCGCCACTCCGATGGTTCCGGACAGCGCCGCGGCCGCGGCCACGGCGATCTTCACCGACTGCTCTGCCGCCGAGTAGGCCTCGGTCGCCTGCCCCCACAGCCGGATCACCTTGACGACTTCGAGCGCGGCGAGGCCGTAGCCCACGACGGCCCCAACGCCCGTTTCCGCCAGTAGCGTTCCAGCAGCCACTTCGATCTCGATGAGGATCAATGCGTCCGCGATCGCGGTCAGCACACCCTTGACCAGGTTCAGCGCCTCGTACACCGCAAGGGATATCTCCGAGTAGTGCCCCTGGAGGTCCTTCAGCGACGTGCCGACTTCGGTGATTCTCTTCGCCAACTCATCGAAGTACTTATATGCGGCATCTGCCGCATTTCCGTTCCACGACTGGTCGAGCCGCTGGTTCCCGGACCGGATGTTCGCACCCAAGTCACCAAGGGCGCTTCCCGAGTTCTGCCACATTTCGGCACACTTGGCGTAGGACTCCCAGTCTCCCGCGAACCATCCGAGCGCCTGCTCCAGCGGGTCCTGTTCCGCCTGAAAGACGAACTTGATTGCCTCCAGAGACCAATAGCTGGGGCTGAGCCAATCACTGACCGCCCCGACGGCGTCACTGACCAGACCGTGCGAGTACTCCTCCGGTTTACTCGGAGCGCTCAGTCGGGACGAGGGCTCGGTCGCATCCGAAAAGCTCTGCGTCGCACCACCCCCGCCGTTTCCGGCCGCTGCACGCTGGGCGTCGGGGTAGGTGGCATCCACCTTGGCGGCCTGCTCCGCATCCGTGTCCCGGTAATACGCACCGGAGCGGGTCAACTCCGCTCCGCTTCGATCCAGGAGAGTGTGGACCCGCGACAACGCCTTGCCGGCGTCGTCCATCGCCTGCTCGTGCAACTCCAAAGGCGCCAGCAACAAGCCTTGTTCCGTAGAGGAGTTGCCCAGAGCTCTGCCATATTTCTTGACGTAGTCATCAACAGACTGTGCGTCTTCCGCGGCGCGGTCGACCTGTTTCCCGTAAGCCCCAAGATCCGCCGATTCAACTGCGAAGCTCATCAGCGCCCACTCCCCTCCGATGATTGCCAAAGCGGCCGGAAGGTACCGTAACAACATGCCCAGGAATATCTTCAGCTGGAACTGGCAGGACCAGGATGGCCAGCCACTCGGATCCGATGGAGATCAACAACTCACCAGAGCGAAACGGCAAGCCCTGCGCGCATTGCCCGCCATCACACTGATTTTCGCTGTGTGTTACCTGGCAGTGACCTGTGTGTCACTACTCCGGGGCGAGTTCGACGCATCCACATTGGTCTCGGTAATTCCCGCAGTCGTCGCCGCCTCCCTCGCCATTCGAGGCCGAAAAGCACGCTCTATTCCCCTGTGCGCGGCCGGACTTGTGGTGTTGATCGCCTGGGGAGCGGTCGCCTCCGCGCTGAACGGCTGAACCACGCCCCTCTCGACGGGGCGGACGCCGGCGACTGGGCGGACCGGCGCCGGGACCCACCACCCACCCCGGCGCCCCGCCCCGACCCGTCACCTCCCGTATGCCACCGCCCCCTCCCGCGGCAGCACCACCCACGTCCGCGTGCCGCCTCCGGGCTCCCGTGCGGGCCCGTACCCCCAGCCGCCTCCGCACTCGCGGGCAAGCCGGGCGAGGAGGCGGAGTGCCGTGCGGCGGCGGGTGTCGCACGCTGCGGCGAGGTGGCGGTTGATGTGGAGTGGGTGTCCGTCGTAGACGGTGACCCGCAGGGCGTTATCCCGGTAGCGCAGGGATACGTAGACGTTGGCTTCGGGCGCGAACTGACAGGCGGTCGCCGTGAGTTCGCCGACCGCCTGGAGGGCGGCGTCGAGGATGTCGTGCAGATGGTGTGCTTCGAGGAACGCGCGGGTCGCCGCGCGGGCCAGGGCCGGCGAGGTGAGCGCGGCGGGGAGGGTGAGGCTGTAGGCCAGGTTCTCTGGAAGCGCCGGGCGGCCGTCGGGGCGGGGCGGGCAGGCGATGGGGGTCGTTGCGGCAGGCACCGCGGTTTCGGGCATGGCGAACTCCCTTGCGTATGAGGGTGTTGAAGGGAATGTCGCGGCAGCCGGTGGCTCGTCTCCCTGGCGCGGGCCCGCCCCTCCCAGGGCGGGAGGTTGCGGGCAGGCTCGCGCGATGCACTGCCAACTGCCGTGTGTAGCGTGTGCGTTACTCAATGTAGCGCATGGTGGGAGTACACGTACTACCCACGCACGAGAACTCCGAGCACCGTACGGACAAGGCAGACTGTTCCCGTCGTCGTACAGGAGGGCGCATGCCGCCGAGGAGCACACCGACCGCACGCCAGAAGCGTCTTGGTGTCGAGCTGCGCAAGATGCGCACCGCCGCAGGCATCACCACCGAAGCCGCGGCCGGCCTGCTCGGGGTCCCCCGCACCAACGTCCCCAATATGGAGTCGGGACGGTCCGGTATCAGCCCAGACCGGGTGCGTACCCTCGCCGGGCACTACGCCTGCGTGAACCCGCGTCTCGTCGATGCGCTGGCCGAGATGGCCGCCGAGCGGGGCAAGGGGTGGTGGGAGGACTACCGAGGCCGGCTCCCCGCGACCTTCCTGGACATCGCGGAACTGGAGTGGCATGCGCGGCGCCTGCGGGTCGCAGTCACAGTGCACCTGCCCGGCCTGATTCAGACGGAGGCCCACGCGCGAGCGGTGTTCAAGCAGGTCATCCCTCAACTACCGGCGGTCGATGTGGACACGCGCGTCGCGCACCGCATGGAGCGGTGCCGGATTCTCGACCGGTCGGATCCACCGCAACTCGACCTGGTGATCCACGAAGCAGCCCTGAGGATGGAGTTCGGTGGGGCCCAAGTGGCCCACCGCCAGTTGGCGCGAGTTCTGCAGGCTGCGGAGCACCCCCAAGTCACCGTCCGTGTAATCCCGTTCAAGGCCGGAGGCTTTCCAGGTGCCGGGCAGTCGGTCGTATACGCCGAAGGGCCGGTCCCCGAGCTGGACACCGTGGAACTCGACAGCACGCACGGGCCCGAATTCGTGGACTCGGCGTCGCAGTTGCAGAAGTACCGGGCTCAACTCGACGCGACGGAGGGCGCCGCACTACCTCCCGACCCGTCGCTCGATCTCATCCGCACCCTGGCGTCAAGCCTCTAGGAAAGGGAGACATCCACATGCCGGCGATCACTTGGGAAGACCCGTTCTGCGGGGAAGGCGCCAATTGCTTCCGCCTCGGCACCGACCCCGACGGCAACGCCTATATATCCGTGGCCGGAGCCGAGGACGCCTACGTGACCGACAGCCGCGAAGCGCTTCGTGCGCTGATCACGGACATCAAGGCGGGGAAGGCGGATCACCTTCTCTGATGTCAGCGGGGCCCTGGCCGCGACGCGAGGCACGCCATGGCTACCAGAAGATGTGGGAGGGCGAGGTATGGGCCGGATTCTCCGGAAACGCCGAGCGGATCCTTGCGGCCCTCAGCCGTCCCACTCATGCAGCACGGCCTGCGCGTAGACGACCCGCATGTCCAAACGGTCCGCCCGGACCTTGTACTTGTCGGTCATCCCGTAGAACTTCAAGGGGGCGAGGCCCAGTCGAAGGGCGCCCATGGCGCGCCACGCCGTCCGCGATGGCAGATGCCAATCGGGGCCGCCGTATCCGCCGACGAGACTCGCCACGTTGTAGAACAGCAGCAGCGGTGAGAGCAGAACGTACAGAATCCACGCGCTGACGGTTCCGCGACGGCCGACCAGGCTTGTGCCGTCCGGTAGTTGCATCTCGTACCGGCGGCGCCCGCCGTCGCCTGGGGCCGGCAGTCGCAGCACGCCCAGTTCGCCCCCGTCAGGTCCCGTCACAACGAGGTCGGCGCCCGGGTTCAGCCCGCCCGCTCGCGGGACCACAGAACACAAGGGCCCGCTCCCTGCCGGGTCCGCGAAGAGGGTGAAACTCGGGCCCATACCGTCCGGTGCACCCTTGTTCGGAAACACCCCTTGGACATGGATCGCGTTCCCGCCTCGTACCTTGATGAGGCGTTGAAAGTTGGCCACTGCCCGTTCTTGCGCAGTCGGATAGTGAACGCTGAATTCGGTACTCACGCTTCCTGGCCCAAGCGGTGGCGGGTGAAGGTGGGGCTCATGCGGTCCGTTCTCATCGAGTCATGGCCTGGCGCTGATGCGAAAGCCCTGGGCTGTTCCGGCGCCGTGAGCATGGTCGATGTCGGCTCGCCAGCAACAAGTGGCCCGAGCCCAGGCCCACGTAAGTGTGCCGCCGACCCGGCGGCCCGCCTCGCCTCACCTCACCCGAAGGGATTCGGGCTCGGCAGTCGCAGCGTCGCTCCGTCCGGCAGATCGAAGACCTGCTGCGCGATCGGCCCCCGGATCCGCATCGCGGTCGCCGCGTCCACGGCCTTGAAGTTGTCGAAGTCGTAGCCGCCGCCCGCGACGAAGAAGCGGCGGGGGATCAGGCGCTCGGCCGGGTCCAGCGCGCCGTTCGCCTTCTGGTAGGCGTGGGAGAAGCTCGCCGTGCCGTTGACGTCGGGGTCGTCGAGGAGCCACTTCGCCCAGTCGTTGAGGCTGGTTCCGAGTTCGGTCAGTTCCGCGGATTCCGGGTTGAGGGTGACCACCTTCGCGCCGTCGACGATGCCGAATTGCGTACCGAAGATGTCCTGGCCGAAGCAGAAGATGTCGTCGGCGAGATCGTCGTAAGTGTCTTTCCAGAGGTCTTCGCTGTTCCAGGAAAGGAGGTCGGGGCCGAGGCCCTCGTCGCCCGCGCGGAACACCTGGACGCCGGCGTTGAAGAGGAAGAAGCCGTTCATGCGGGAGATGACCGTGCCGAGCTCGGCGAGGGGGCCGGTTTCCCAGCCGAAGTCGAGGTCGATGGCCGGGCCCATGGGGCCGCGGGCGCGGCTCAGGAGCTGTTCCAGCGCGCCGTCGGACGTGGCGCCTTCGGGCGTTGCGCCGTCAGGCGTTGAGTCCTCGGGCGTTGCGTCGTCGGACATTCCGAATCACTTCGCTTCCGGGCCGATGGGCCGTGTCAGATAGTGCTCGCGTACGCGGTCGGTGGCGACCAGCCGGAGCGTTGGCTGAAGGACGGGATCCGTGGGGAGGGCGTCCCATTTCATGTACGGGTGCCATCCGCCGTGCGCCGCCAGCAACATGGCCTCACCACGCTCGATGTCTCCCTGGACCGCATACCATCCTGCCATCCAGGTGCACTCGGCGTACTGGCCCGGGGTGTACCCGCCCTGTGCGACGAGTTCGTGTGCGCGCGGGAAGTCGTTGGCCGTCCTGAGCGACATCCATACGACGCGCTTTTCCTCCGCGGTAAGCGTTTCGAAATCACGCTCCACGAGTGGCGAGCGATGCTTGGCGCCCGAGGGCGGAAGCGGCACACCCCACGGCTCGAACCCGGGCGTCAGTTCCGCCAAGGAGCGCTGCGCCAACTGCTGGGAAAGCCAATTCAGCCGTTCATGCAGGACGCGCCCGGCCGGAACGGCCCCCGCCACCGCGGCAAGGCGGTCGGCGACGGCCTCCTCGGAAGCCTCCGGTGTCGCCAGGAGCGCCTCGTCGAACGGCATGTCCTGGTCACACAATTCCCCACCGCTCGAAGCGTCCGTACGGATCAGCGACTCGGCCAGGTCCGCGGCTTCACCGGGACGGTCCCGCCACAGCAGGATCTGAATCGATGCCGCGGCCGCTTCCCAGACGGGGCCGCGCGCGCCGCCGGGCCGGCGAGCGATCTCGAGCAGTTGTGGCAGTGCCTCCCGGAAGTGCCCCTCGCGGGCATACGAGATCAGCTTTTCGGCAGAGTTCATGAGGTCATCCTCTCCTTTGGCCTCTGGAACGGGGGCCTTCCGGCGCATCGCGCGTCGACTCCCCCCTGGCAATTCCTGGCGCCCCTCGGCGATCCCTGGCGTCCCCGGCGATCTCTGGAGTGCACCCTCAGCGCACCGAGATCTTGACTCTCGTGCCGTCGGGTAAGCCGCGTACAGCATTTCCCATGGCCGACCCCGAACCTTGGTTGTCCTTTGCCCCGATGTACCGGACGCTCGCGCCGGTTCCTCCCTCCTTGTACATGGCCGGAGGGTATTCGTCCCGGTCGCGCGGGCTGTCGGTCGGAATCCCGCGGAGCGAGTCGGTGCGGTTGTCGTCCGCCCCGTTTCTGTCGATGGTGAGAATGTCGGGCTGGGCAGGACCCGGCCGCTGGCGGTCGCCGCGCCAGTTGGTGCCGTTCTGAGCGTCCTCGATGTGCTGCGCGGACTCGGGGTACTTGTTCCTGTCGAGGACCATCTCCGCGTCGTACTCACTCTGGCCGCCAGTGCGCTGGTTGAACTCGCCTCTCGCGGCGGCCTGTTCGCGCATTCTGCGTCGCGAGCCCCTGCCGGTCTCGCCGCCGTTCTTGGCGACCTTGTTCGCGAGGTTGAGGAGTTCGTGGGCGTGCTGCCCGTCCGCGTCCTGAATGTTCTTGACGACCTTCTTGGTGCCGTCCCCGACCTGGCTGTACATGTCGCCGACGGCCTTGGCGGCGTCCTTGCTGAGCTTCCTGCCCATTCGCTGTGCGGCGTCTTCGAGTGCCTTGGCTATCGGGTGGCTCATCCGAACGACACTCCCGCCGCCCCATTACTGAATTTGACGGCGTGTCCGGCGACAGCTTCGGAGTGCTTCTTGAAGTCATCGGCGTGCTTGAGCAGTTCGTCCGGATGGACGGAGAAGCCGGTGCCGCCGCCCGCGTCGGCGGGGCCGGCTATCGCTTCGCTCGCGGACTCGACACCCTTCAGGACCAGGCCCTTCAGCGCGCGCCCCACGATGTCCTCGAGCGGTTCGACGGCCTGGGTCGCGAGGTGGGCGACCACCTCTTCCAGGGCGCGTTCGAGGAGTTCGTTCACCACCTTCTTGGTGACCTGAATCAGTGCGGCCTCGGCTGCGGCGGCGGCCCCGAGGGTGACGATGGCAGTAGCGGCCGCTACTGCCAACTGTGCAGCTATGAATATGAGTTGGGCGATGACGGCGACTTTGGCCGCGACGATGACGGCTGCCGCGACCTCCAGGGCGACCGCTGCCATCTCACATCCCTGGATGAGCTCGCTCATGTGGCTGGTTGCCAGCCGGCTCCATGTCTCGGCGAGCCGGTCGTACGACGACCCTTCATAACAGGCCGCCATGGCTTGGATGGTCGCGGACGCCTCCTCCTGCGAGGCACCGATGTCGCCCGCGAAGGTACGGACGTGTCCTGCGAATTCGTGGACTGCGTCCTCGTTCACTTGAGGCCAGTTCAGACCCATCAGGTCCATGACCCAGACAAGCTCGTCGGGTAACTCGATCGCCATGCGCTCCCCCTGCACCTCGTGGCACAACTATCCCAACTGTGACAGTTGTTCGAAGGATAGTTGCCCGGAGGCGGGGCTTCCTCATCACCTGAGGGCGTGTCAACGCAGGACGCGGGTCACCATGAGACCCGAACAGTCCTGCCCTCCCGCCGTGTCCGGCGCGTACACCCACTAAAGGGCCGTGAGTTGGGCCAGCAGGAGGACAGGGACGAGGCACGTCGCCGCCGTGGCCACCCGTCCCGGCCCCGGCGATCCGCCTCGCCCCCGCGCCCCGCGGCGTAGCGCCAACAGGAGTGCCAACGC
The DNA here is from genome assembly GCF_040295505.1 of Streptomyces sp. NPDC002790. NCBI lineage: Bacteria > Bacillati > Actinomycetota > Actinomycetes > Kitasatosporales > Streptomycetaceae > Streptomyces > Streptomyces sp. NPDC002790. The sequence continues at coordinate 44,133 of NZ_JBEOVM010000014.1, forward strand.
CGCCAATCCGCACAACGGAGCGGCCCACGCCGTGACGTACAAACGCGTGAACGGGCCCAAGTAGCGGCAGTGCTGGAAGGTGTCGCCCTCGAAGGAGAAGTGGGCCACCAGGAGGGCCGCCGAGGCCACGGCCAGGAGCGGTACGAGCAGGGCCAGGGCCAGAGGAAGGCGCCGAGCGTAGGTCGGCGGCGTCGGCATCGGCGTCGGCACACGCGTCAGTACCAGTCCGGGGACGGCCGGACGATGCGCAGGTTCTGGTCGCCCTGGTTCTTCTCCGTCGAGGGGAGGCGGCCTTCGAGGCTGACGTTCTGGTACTCGTTGTTGTGCTGCGTGTACTTGATCTCGCCGTCCGGCATCACCGCGGTGACGATCGCCGCGTGGTGGGTGTTGCCCTTGTCCGCGGTGTCGGCCGTGCCGGCCTGTTCGTAGTAAATGATGTCGCCCGGCTTCGCCTCCGCCTGCGGGATCTCCGAACCGCCGTGCTTCAGCATGAAGTTCTGCTGGTTCTCGGCCGCGGCCCAGGTGTCGGAGTAGGAGACACGCTTGTCGATCGCGTCGACTCCGGTACGGGGGCCGGCCATCCAAGTGTCGTCGTCCGCAGGGCCCCAGAAGCTGGTCTTCTCCTTCATCCCGGCGTGCGCCAGGGCGTTGGAGACGAAGTTGGCGCAGTTGTTGCCGAAGTCGGTGGGGTCGGCCTTGTTCCAGTTGGCGACGGCGTACTCGACCATCTTCACGCGGTCGAACTTGCCGTCGGTGCCGCGCAGTTGATGTTGTACGGCGGCGGGGAGGCCGTCCAGGTGCGCGAGGGCGACCGGCTGGGCCAGCATCATGTCCTTGCGCTGTTCGGGCGTGAGGCCGTGCCACCAGCGGCGGGCCGTCGCCTTGTCCGCGCCGACCGGAATGTCCGCGGCGAGCATCTTCATCTGGACGTGGGAGGCGTGTTCCTGGAGGTCGCCGAGGGCCTTGTCCGGGTCGGTGACGCCGGTCTGGGCGGCGAGCCTGGCGAACTCCTTCGCCGCCAACTCGTCGGCGGTGGTGGCCTGTTCGACGGCTTGGTTGATGAGGTCCTGGACCTCGGCCCGGTGCTGTTCCGGCTGCTCGGATTCCGCGCCGGGGTCGGTGATCGTTCCGTCGGCGGAGATCTCCAGGCCGTGGCGCGCGGCGAGGTCCAGCGCGGCGTGCAGGGTGCTCTGCGCGGTCTCGATGGTGGTCGTCATGCCGTCGGCGACCATGTTGACCGCGAGCAGGATGTCGTACGCCGACTCGAGCTGGTTCGCGAGCTTCTCGAACTCGGCGGCCGCCGTGGCGCCGACCTCGTCCGTCCAGTTGTCGGCGAGCGGCTTGGCGCCGTACTCGCGCAGGTCCTTCGCCGCGCCCAGGGCGTGCTTGGCCAGCGCGTGCCACTCGCCGGCGGCCGTCGCCCAGGTCTTCGGGTGGGCGCCCGCCACACCCTCGTACGCGACCATGGTCAGGACCTCCCCGGGGCGGAGAGGTCGGTCAGGCCGGCGCACAGGCGGGACTCGGCCTCGGCGTCCGCGCGGTCGTAACTGTCCGCGGAATCACGCAACTTCGCGCTCAGCTCGCCCATCCGCTTGGCGAGGGACACCATGTGTTCCTCCCACTTGTGCGCGCAGGCCCTGAGCTCGGCGGGGCTCTGCCAGCCGTGGCCGTGGTGGGTGGCGGGCACTTCGTCGCTGGTGTCGAGTGCGTGGCTGAGGCGCTTGGCCGTCTGGCGGGCCAGGGACTCAGTGTCGTGGGCCGTGGCGCGTACGCGGTCGGCGTTGATGTCGATGTGGGCCGTGTCTGCCATGGACGTTGGACAACTCCCCCGTTGTGAACCGCTGTCGCCGGTCGTCGGCCGGTTCGAATCCGGCGATCATCGTACGGCCCTCCGGGCGGGGGCCGTCCGCACCGAGGCCTACGGTGACCGGCACCCCGCCGAACAGTGCGAGCGCCCCACGAGCAGCCCCACCGACGTCAGCACGGTGCAGAGCGGCAGAGCGGCAGAGCGGCAGAGCCTTCGTCGCACTGCGCTGACCAGTACGTATGACGGTGGCGGTGGGGGCAGGGGCGTGGCCGTGAGGTGTCGACATGGGCGGGGAGTGTAGGGAACCTGTCGCGTCCACCGCCCGCGAGATCGGTGACGTCTAGGCTCCGGGACATGACTTACGGCTCGGAATCCGACGAACAGCTGAAGGCGCCCAGGACGCTGAAGGCACGGTTCCAGGGTCAGGGGCGGCAGCGGATCGTGGCGGACCGCCGACGCGCGGCCCGGCAGGCGCGCCGGGTCTCCGCCGGGATCTCCGCGCTGGTCGCCCTCGTCGCCATCGCCCTCACGGGCGTCCGCCTCGGCCAGGGCAGCGAGGTGGGGGTGTGGACGGTGCTCTATCTCGCGGGTGGTGTGGTGAGCGGGTGCGGAGTGCTGCTCGCGCGCTTCGGGCGGACGCGGTGGGCGGTCGGGGCGATTTGTGTGGGGGCGGGGGTTGCGACGTTGGGGGATGGGCCGATGTTCGGGTGAGGGAGTGAGGGACGGGGCAACCACCCCTTGGCCACCAAACCGCCATTACCGATAAGTCCTCAACCATTTCACCCAAACTTTGAATTAGCACCGGGATACACCACCTCCACGGCTCCGACCGTAAACCGGACAAGCCACCCAACGCTGGTTACCTCCGCACAAGAGGCGCGATCACCGCTCACGAACGAAGAGAGTCCACCCGTTCGGGTACGGATCCATTTGAGGCCTTCGAGAGCACAGCACCGCAGGCCGAAGCCCAGCAGCGTTGCCGCCTGTCGAGCACCAGCCAGGGCCGCCCTTCGTGCGTCAGGACCGAGCCATTAAGGTTAATGGGACGGCAAAGTGACCTCACGGGGGGGGGAGTTGGAAGCGTGGCCGACGCCATGTACATCGACGAGTCGGAGCTCAAGAAGCTCGGAAAGAGTTTCGAGGCATACGCGTACGACCTTGAGAGCTACGTGAAGGAGTTCAGCTCCAAGACTGGGAGCGAACAGATTCACGACGGATTCGGCGTCCTCACAGAGTCCGAAGAAGTGACCTCTGCATATATCGAGTTGGCCGAGCACATGGTGAAGTCGCTTGGAAATCTCCGACGCCATTTGGACGACATCGGTGCAGGCATGCGGGACAACGCGAACAACACGGATTCCGCGGACGACGCAATGGCCGGCCTGTTCAAGGGGAACGGCCAATGAGCGACGAGAGCGTCGCCGAAAAAGTTTACGAAGCGGGCATTGAGATCGTCAATCCCGGTGGCCGCCCCGACGTCTTGCGGGACGCTGCTCGCGGCTGGCGATCCATGAACAAGCACCTCGAGAGCATGTTCTCCGAACTCGACAAGCAGGTGGAGAACACTCTTGGCGATCATTGGCGAGGAGATTCGGCCGACGCCTTCAAGGCGCACTGGAGCGAGCTGGCGAAGGCCGTCGACGAAACCCTTCCGGTCTTCGCAGAGGCGGCCAAGGGCTTGGACGAGGCAGCGGATTCGATCGAAGAGATCAATGACGAGATCCACCAGATCTACTTGGAGATCGGTGTCTCGGTTGCCGCGGGTGTCGCACTGTCCTTCGTGACTCTGGGATTCGGCGCGGCTGCCGGCGCTGCCAACGCGGCCAGGCTCGCTGCCCAGGCCGCCCGAGCAGCCACACGTCTCGGCGCCGTCCTGAGCAAGGTGGCCAGAGCATTCCGTGCGGTGCAGACCTTCGCCCGCGCAGGAAAGTGGCAGAGGTTCCTGGTAGAGATGGGCACGCAGTACACCGGCGGGTTCGCCTCCGGCGTGGGGACCAGCATCGCCAGTGGCAAGGGGCCCGAGTGGCGGGACAACGCCATCAACGCCGGATACGGTGCGCTGGGCGGCGCCGGGGCAGGAGCTGCTATCGGTGGGCGCCTGGGCGGCGGGATCATCGAGAGCACCGTGTCTGGCGGCCTCGGTGGAGCCGGGGCGAGTGTTGTGGGCGACCTGACCAACAACGCGATCAAAGGTGACGACAACGACGCCACCCAGATCACCATCGGCGCGGTCGCCGGCGGTCTCGGCGGCGCTGCGGGAGGTGCAGCCACCCATCATGCGGTCAACGTTCCGGGAGGCCTCAACGGAACGCGTGAGCTCGGCATCGATGTTGGCATCAATGGTGCCGTGGGCCTGGGAACCGGAGAAGCCGGTAACGACGTCAAGGATGCGCAGGAAGATGCTGCGAAGGGAAACGAGAAAGGCGCCAACAGCGTGAAGGAAAAGCCTGACACTGAAAAGTTCGGAGCATTCGGATGAGCCCGATGAGTACCGGGGCTGTTCGGCTCGGGCGGTGGGTTTCTCTTTGTGGGGTCGTCTCTCTCGTCGTCATCACGGGCAGCTGGCTGTTTCTGGGAGCGGGGCCCGTCAGGACCTCGCTCACGTGGGTGGGGCTCGCCGTCCTCGTGGGATGTGTGGTGGCGGTCGCGGGGCAGGGGCGATCCGGTGGGCGGGTGTCGCGTACGGAGGCGTACGGCTTGGCGGTGGCGTCCGTACGGGGGCCGGGCGCAGGCCAGTTGGGCGTGCAGTCGGTACCGGCGACGCTTCACGGGGCGCGTTGGGTCTGGATCCGGGTCGCTGCGGTCGCGGTCGCCGTGGTGACCACGGCGGTGCTCGCCGCGTGTCTCGGTTTCGCTCAGCCCGAACGTTCCGGGGCGGCTGCGGCCATCGCGGACGCCGACTACGTGATCGAGGAGTTGCCGATCGTCTCGGTCGCGGCCGTCGATTCCGCGGGGAGCAGTTCGCGGAGTTCGACCATGGCCGACTACACCGTCAACCTGCCGTCGGCGGAAGGTGATCGGACCACGCCCGCGACATTCCGCGCGTACAACGGCAAGGGCGTACGAGGGGTGGGTGAAACCTACGAGGTCGCCTACGCGCCGGAGCAGCCGGACCTCGGCGCGGTCGGCGACACCTCGGTCGACGCCGTCGAGGGACAGCTCACCGGGCATGCCCTGTCCTCCCGCAGCATTCCATTCGTCGCGGTCGGGTGGGCGATCGCGGTCGTCCTGGCGCTGGCCGTGGGGACGGGTGTCGCGGCGCGTCCTCGTCGTGAGCATCGCGTGGGCGGCGACTGGGTCGCGCTGCGGGCGGTCGTCACGGGGCAGGCGGAGCACGTGGAGGAGACCGGCGGTGGCATCGGCACTCCGACCAACCGCGGGAAGAGCGGCAGTCGTTACGCGTGCCTGACGTTGCGGACCGATGCGGGCGAGGACGTCCCGTTGGCGATCTCGGCGAAGCTGCGGGCGGCGGCTCCCGTACTCACCGGCACCGAGGGCCGGCTCCTGTGGAACCCGCAGGGCGGCGACAAGGCCAAGGTCACCGCGGACTTCGTCGCCGACGACGGCTGGCAGCTGCCAGGGCGCGTCCCCCGCACGGTCGCGGCCCACATCGCCGCCGGGCCGCGCGGTCCGGTCTCCGTCGACGCCGGTCGCCGTAGCAAGCTCCTCGAACTCGGCGGCTTCTGGCCGCGCACGGTGCCGCTGGGCCTCGTGGTCGGTCTGCTGGTCGCGGCCGCCGCGGCGGGGGCGTTGCTCGTGCCGGTGAACGGTGGTTGGCGGGTCTGGACGGCCCTCGTGGTGGTACTCGCGCCGCTTCTCGGCCAGCTGCTGGCCAAGGAGTCGGTGGAGAGCGCTCCCGGGGTCGCTGTGGAGACCTGACCCGGCTCGAATCGAACGCGCACGACGTGCTGTGCCCAGTACCGTCCGCGCACCAGAGTAGGTGCGCGGACGGCCTCGGCGATCTTCCGGAGAGGTGTGCGGCAGTCGACTGTGGGCCGGGGCGACCGCCCTACCTCATGAGCCAACCCGGTCGGCGAAGCGTCCCGCATGCGTGGACACGGACGCGGTCAGCGCGATCCACGAACCGTCGGCGAAGGCGAGTTCGAAGCGGCTCCGTTGGAGGAGGCCCTTGGGGTTCGCGCGGATTTCGGTGACAGACGCTCGATGCGCCTCCCATTGGGGCTCGTACACCCGCTTGAGCTGCCACAGTTTCGAGCGGTCGGCGAGTGCCAGGACCCGGCGGTCGGTCACGGCGAGCATGAGCACCACGGCGGGAAGGTATGCGGCGCTGTAATGCGTCACCAGGAATTGCCCGGCCTGGCCGTCCCAGCCGCCGTGCAGGGCCTTGCCGTGGGCAGCTCGCATCAGGCTGTTGTCGATCGCCTGCTCGGCCGACTCCAGTGCGTTCTCCACGCGCCCCATGGGCTTCGGCTCGCTCGGCCGCAGGAAGTTCCGCACCGGCCCGGGAAGGCGGGACTTGATCCGACGCTCCAGGTCGGACTGCTGCGACGGTGGATGCCGCAGCCACAGCGGCCGGTCCGGCGTCCCCGGCGCCAATCCGCACTCGCAGGCCGCGATCAGCTTCTCCCCGGGATGCAGGTGCGGCTCGACCTGGCTGCGGTACTCCGGATTCATCGAGTGCGTCCCCCGTACTTTTCACGACCCCGAACGTGGCTCCGGACATGCCACCGGGGGCGGCAGATGCTTTCGCATCCGCCGCCCCCGGTCACGTATCGCTGCGCGCGCGTCACTCAGTACGCGCGCGACGACGCGTTACGACCAGACGCTGGTGTTCCGGCTCTCGGTCGCCTGGTAGTTCTGGGCGGCCGTGTCGAGCGCGCGGGCGATCGACTCGAGCGTCTGGTGCAGGGACGCGGCGCGCTTGTCCCACTCCTGCTGCTTGGCCTGGTAGCCCTCCTGGGCCGCACCTTCCCAGCTCGAAGCGATGCGCTTGACGCCGGCCTCGAGGTCGTCGAGCTGCTGGCGGACGTTGCTGGCCGTGGACTTGACGTCCTGCGACGCCTGGGAAATGGTCTGGAAATTGACCAGAACCTGACCGGACATGATGTCTCCCCCGGGGGATGTTGGACGGAAGGGTGGTGAAGGATTACGACGGTGGCGCGCTGCCCACTGCCCGCCTGCGGCGGCGCGGGATCAGCGGCCGGGGAGGCTCATCCGAAGGGAGAGGCCTCGGCGCCCGACGAGACGTGCGAGATCGAAGCGGCCTGCTCGTCCTCGGACGTCTGGTAGTTCGAGGCCGTCGAGTCGATCGCTTCCTTGATCTCATTGAGCACGCGGTTGAGGGCGGTGGCGTCCTCGTTCACCTGGCTCTGCAGGTTGTTGTACGCAGTGGCCGCCTGGCCCTTCCAGCCGGACGTGATCGAGTCGACCACCGTCTGCAGTCGCTGGATCTCACCCTGGATGGACTCGTTCACCTGGGAGATACGGCCGCTGAACGCGACCATCTCCTCGTGCGTCACATTAAATTGACCGGCCATGGCCACTAGCCCCCATGAGAATTCGACATCGGTCCCCGCGCCGCTCGGCCCCCGGAGGGGACTGGGGTGCGGGTGGCACTTATCGACAGTGCCGCGACTGTACTTTAGCCACAACTGACACGGTCACCCAAGGCGGTTCCCAGGTGACCGGCCGTGCCGTGACAGGATCCACACAATGTCACGGGCCGACATGGGGCCACGGTGTGCACACAGGTCCCATACGTCCGTTACATCGGTTTCGTCAGTTACATCGAGTGTGTCGGTGACGTGAGCGGAGTCGGTTGCGTCGGTGACGCGAGCGAAGCCAGTTACGTCGGTGACGCGAGCGAAGCCAGTTACGTCGGTGACGCGAGCGAAGCCAGTTACGTCGGTGACGTGAGCGACAGCGTTGCGTCAGCCGAAGACGGATCTGGCGCGAGCGTCTTCCGAGTGTTGTCCGGGCCGGCCGGATCCACCGCTCTCCTCATTGCTCGGCCCAGTACTCGACCCGGCGCCCGGTTCCTCCGCCGCCGGCTGGTCCCCTCTGAGGCGTCCGACCCCGCTCTGAGCCGCGTCGCCGAGCGCCCCGGTCGCGCCCTCGACCGCGCCGTCCACCGCACCCTGTGCGCTCTCGCCCGGCGACGGGATCATTGAACTCGGGTCCAACGCCTCCGTAGCGGCGTCGCCCGCACCCGGCAGGCTCTCCGCGGTGCTGTCCACGATGCTCTGGGCCGCGGCCCCGGCCCCCTGACCCACGCCCTCGCCCGTCGCGTGCACACCCTCACCGATGCCCTCACCGACCGCGCCGAGCCCCTCGCTCGCGGCTCCGCCCACGAGCTTGCCCGCCGGGCCCATCCGCCCCGTGGCATCGTCGATGGCACCCGCGGCCCCGTTGACGGTCTCCGACGCGAACGTGCCCGCGCCGACCACGGCCGCCTCACCCCACTTCATGCCGTCCTGCGCGCCGAAGTGGTTCTGCACGCCCTGCTGGAGGAGGTTCTGCCCGGCCGCCTTGCCCGCCTCGACGGCCGCTTCCTTCACCACGTCGAGGACGATCTCCTTGACCGACTGCACCGCCTGCTGCTCGACGGCCTGAGTAACCTCCTGGATGAGCTTCTGCTTCAGCTCATCGAGGATGCGGCGCACGAAGAGCCGGGTCGCCTGGGTCGCCCCCGCCGCGCCGACCTCCGACAGACCGAACGTCACCGGTGCCGCGGCCTGCGCCGCCGCGATCTCGAAGGCCAGCGCGATGAGCTGCACGATGACCGCGATCTTGCTGGCGAGAACGATGACGGCGACCGCGTCGAGCGCGAAGGCGAGGATCTCGGCGGCCGTCGCGGCGTCCTCGAGGTAACCGCCCCCTCCGCTCGAGAACTTCTTCCACGCCTCCTCGAAACCCGCGGCCGCGTCACCGGAGTTGGCGCCGAGGACGGTGCTCGCGGCCGTGGTGCCGTCGCTCTGGGTGTCCCGGACCGCTGTGGCGAACTGTCGCCAGGCCTCGGCCGCTTCGTGGATCTTGTCCTCGTCGGCGTCGGGCCAGCTGTAGCCGAGCAGGTCGAGGACCCATGCGACCTCGTCGGGCAGGGTCAATGCCATGCCGTGTCACTCCCCCGTGGTGCGTGTGATGGTGGTGCGTGTGTTGGTGGCTCGTGGGTGCGGCGCACACGTACGTACGTGTGCGCATGCGTGCGTGTGTGCGTGCGGCGCGTGAGTGTGCTCAGCGGTCAGAACTGCATGCCAAGGCCCGGGCGGCTCGACTGCTGCCCGATCATGATCTGGGCCTGGTCGCCCTCGGTCACCTCGTACTGAGTGCCCATGACCTTCAAGTTGCCGCCGATCTTGTCGAGCTCGTCGGCGAGGTGCTCCATCGACGTCGACATGCCTTCGCGCACCGGCTCGTAGATGTCGTTGAAGGTCCCGATGATGTCCGCGCCCCAGTCGCTCTCGGCGCTTCCGAGGGCGGACTTCAGCTCCTTCGTGGCGGCCATGAAGGACTTGCCCAACTCGCCGAAGGAGGCGCCCTGTTCCTTGAGCACCGCCGGGTCCACGTCAAAGCCGCCTGAGCCGAAACCTGCCATGTGCTCCCCCGTGAATGTGCATGTGCGTGTGCATGCCCGTCATGCAAGTAGGGCTGGGTGGCGCGTAGTTGAGGCGCGCATCGGCCCGAGCCCACGGACGTAGAAGTCCGACAACACGACCTTAGTGATCCCGACGCACAGGACTCGCCTCAAAGCGCCGGTCTTCACCGGCTCCGCGCACGATTGCCATGTACCTGCGGTAGCGTTCCGCGACTGTCCACAACCGCATCCGTAGGCGCGGGGAGAGCCCTACCGCGATCCCTTCGGCACAGGGGGAATCACCCGAAAGATGTCCCACTACCAGCAACAGCAGCCGCCACCTCACCCGGCGCCCGGTGGCTACCCGCCCCCGAAGCACCAGGTCCCCTTCATGGCGCGCCTGATCGGCGTCGGAGTCATGCTCGTCACGCTCATCGGCGGCGGCATCCTCGGCTGGCAGGCGACGTACGCCGCCGGGCTGCGCGGGACACACGGCGAGTTCACGGTCTCCCAGTGCTCGGCGCACACCGTCAGCTACCGCTCGCACGGCAAGCACCGCACCCGCGAAGAGGTGGAGTGCCACGGGACGTTCACCGCGGACGGCGGCAAGGGCGACGACCCCAACGCCTACCTCGAACCGTCGTCCTCGCACTCCGCGGGATCGAAGATCTCGGTGACGCAGACGGACTCCGCGTCGACGCTGGAGAGCCGCCAGTTCTCGTACGTCGAGGCCAACGCCTGGAACGCCGGGCTGATGTGCGCCTTCGCCTTCGGGATGCTGATCGGCACCGCCCTGGGCGCCTTCATGACGGTGACCGGCTACACCGGTACGCGCAGCAGGGTTTCGTACGGCACCGCGTGGCGCTCCACGGCGGGCGGGGCGACGCGACCGATCATCTTCGGCCTGGCCGCGTTCGGGGCGCTGGGCGTGGTGGTGTCGTTGCTGCTGGGGCTGGCGCTGTAGGGGTCGTTGCAGTGGTGGTGGCGGTCGTTACAGCTGTCCCTGTTGTCGTCAGCGACAGACCAGCGTTGTCGTCAGCTATAGACCAGCGACACGACCGCGCCTCCGGCCGCGATGAGCACGCCCAGACCGGCCAGGCCGCAGAGGGTCGGACGCACGGGGCCCCAGCTCCCGATACCTCGCCACGCCTGGCCAATACTGATGCGGCCGTACGACGGGACCGGACGTCGATTCGTAGAGCTGGGCCGCGGCGAGTAGCCGGTGAGGACACAGAACAGACCAACGGCCACCGTGAACGCCCCGGCCCCCATCAAGAAGAGGGCGCGGGAGAGTTCGCTCGGGATCAGCTCGTCGCCCGCGTAGTCGGAGTACCCGTCCGGGACCTTGAAAGCGGCCACCTCGCCCGGGTCGCCGTGCCAGAGCATCTCGGCCGAGACCCCGGTCACCGTCTGCCCGTTGACGTCGTCCTCGAACGTTCCCTCGCACTCGTGGTGGTCACCGGCGAAGGCGCACGACTCGATGCGGAACGTGCCGGGGTGCGCCGTGACGGTCGCATGCCCATTGAGGGCACCGGCCCCGGCCAGCCCGAAGAAGAGGCCCAACAGGACGACGAACGTTCCGAACAGCCAACCGCCCAGGTGCTGTAGGACATAGACACTGCCGGTCTGCCGCTCCTCCTGCCCGATGACCATGTCACGCACCCCCCGCCAGCCAGCTCCCGACGAACAGCACCGGGCACAGCACCGCAACCACCACGAGGATCGGCAGCGCCGGACCGCGCTCATGTCGCACGACCCGCCACGCCTCCTCCAGGGTGACCCGGCCGAAGCGGCGTTCACGTTCACGCCAGACACCGATGAACGGGCCGTAGTGGAGGGGCGGTCGCGGCTGGTAGCCGGTCAGCAGGAAGAAGGCGCCGACGAGCCACAGCAGGTCCGTGAGGCCGAGCCAGAAGAGCGCCCTGGACAGCTTGGCCGTGGTGAGTTCGCCGTCGACCGTGGCCGTGTAGCCGTCGTCCGTCTTGAACGCGGGGAGTGCGGCGTTCGGGACGGCGTCGTGGTCCCACCGCACGTCGGCGCCCTGGGTCTTCTCGCCGGTCTCGTCGTCCTCGAAGGTGCCGGTGCAGGTGTACGCCGCGCCCGCGGGCTCGCACGACTGGACCACCACGGATCCCGGCCGCGCCGAGACCGTCACGTGCCCGTCGAGGTACCCGACGCCCGCCCAGGCCGTCGCGCCGCCGATGACCACGATGGCGAGCCCTGCCAGCCAGCCGAACATGCGCCTGAAAATGTAATTGCGCCGCTCCACGTACTGGTCGGCGGCCCCCGTAGATGTCACGTCAGCGCCCGTCCTCAACGAATCCTGTTGTCACGCGGCGGGGCGTTCTTCGGGTCCTCGTCCGGGTCGTACTCCCGGACCTTCTGCCGCTCTTGCGGCGACATGTTCCGCCACTGCTCCCGCATGCCGGACAGCCCCTCACCCAGGGCGCGATGACCCGACGGCGAGTCCAGTACGTCCTTCAACTCCATACGTCCACCGAGGAGTTGACGCGCGAGATCCTGCAACGCGGGCGGAGCGCCCTTCATGTCGCGGACCTTGCGCAGCGACGCCGTCAGGTGCTCGTTCTGATCCTCGGTGAGGTTCTTGTCCTCGATCGGGTACTCGCGCTCACCCTGCGGACCGAATCCATTGCCACCACTACTCATGGTGTGGTGCCCCCTAGCTGTGTGTCTGTGTACGTGGCGAAGCGCCTTCACCGCCGCCGTCCGGTGCCCGGCTCGGGCGCGGGCTCAGGCGGGTCGCATCGCGTCCCGTACCCTAACGGACCGGGCCGCCGGAGCCCGCGACCCCACCCCCACCCCACACCCCCACCGAAGGTCGGTAGTCGCGTGAGTCAGCCTGTGCAGGCGCAGCCGAGGACCCGCTTGCGGGATCGCGGCGTTCTCGGATTCATGTTCATTGCGATCTTCGTGGTGATGGCGGCCTGGTTCTCGCTCCAGGCCGTCTACTCCAGCGGAAATATCGGAACTAGCGGGACTTTCAAGGCGATTTCGTGCAAAGAGTCCTTCGGCAGGGCTCCCGGGGGCTCCCACAGAAACGGCTCCTCGCACGATCCGCAGGTGACGTGCAAAGGCGCGTTCCGTCCCGACGGGGGCGGCGCGGCCGCCGCATCCGTCCGTATGACACTGCTTCCCGGGGACGCCCCGGTCCCGGACGGCGACGACTACATCCGACGGCTGATGGACTCCGGAGGTAAGGGCACTGAGCTGCACACCGCCCGCCTGAACCCCGACTCGGTGATCGGAAACTTCCTCGGCGAGTTCAATACGTCGAATCCGGGGAAGACGGAGCGGTCCGCGCTCGCCGTGCTGTTCAGCCTCTTCTTCCTCGCGGCCGGGATCTTCTGCCTCCGGGCGGACTGGCCGCGAGGCGGCGGCGGGAGCGTCCCACTCAAGGTCGCCTGGAGTCAGAGCATCGGCCCGGGGACGCGCGGCACCGTGATCACGGTCGCCTCCATGGCGGTCGTCGGCATCATCCTGACGAAGATCTTCATCTGACCGGTCACGCACGTGGGCCCCGAGTCGAGTACGACTCGGGGCCCACGGCGTTGCCGGGCGTGCGTTACGCCAGGAACGTCAGCAGCGGTCCCGTCACCAGCAGCACAAGACCCAGGACGCAGAAGCCGACGATCGACCACAGGATCAGGGCTCGGGAGCGCACGATCTGCCACGCCTCCCCGAAGGAGACGCGACCCCACCGGGACCAGCTGCCGGACATCCGCGGCGGGCGCGGCGTGTATCCGGTCGCCAGGAAGAAGGTGCCTACGCCGACCATCAATGCGGCAGCACCGAACGCCATCGATGCCCCATCGAGCATCCCCGTGGTGACCTCGCCCGGGTTGTCGTACGAGTAGCCGCCGTCCGGCGCCCGGTACACGGCCGCGAGGCCGCCCTTGAACTGCTCGGTGGGCGCCACGAAGAGGGCGTCGTCGAACATCCGATGGTCCCCGGCGTCCTCTCGGAACGCGCCGGTAGTCGTCCCCGGCGGGCGCACACGCGGCGAACCCGAACAGTCCGGGCGTGCCGGCGCCGTCCTGGGGAGTGACGTGCCGGCCGACCCAACCGCCCGCGGAGATCAGGATCTTGATGGCGAACACGACGAGCACGGCGCCGATGATCCAGCCCGTACCGCGCCGCGGTACACGAACGAGCGACGGGTCCGATGGCGCTGCCATGCCTCGCTGTTGGTGGCCATGGACACTAGCGGACCCTGCCGTCGCGCCCGGGAGCGTTCTTCGGATCCTCGTCCGGGTCGTACTCCCGGACCTTCTGCCGCTCCTGCGGCGACATGTTCCGCCACTGCTCCCGCATGCCGGACAGCCCCTCACCCAGGGCACGGTGACCGGACTGCGAGTCCAGTACGTCCGTCAACTCCATACGTCCACCGAGGAGTTGACGCGCGAGATCCTGCAACGCGGGCGGAGCGCCCTTCATGTCGCGGACCTTGCGCAGGGACGCCGTCAGGTGCTCGTTCTGCTCTTCGGTGAGGTTCTTGTCCTCGATGGGGTACTCGCGCTCACCGAGGGCGTCGTAACCATTGCGCTTGTCAGCGGTCATGGGATGGGTCTCCTTCGGCTGGAACGGTGACGGGCGGGCGAACAGGTGTGAGCGGTCAGCCGAACGCGGCGCGCACGTCCGCATCGGCCTGCGAGCCACCGGAGGCGCCACCGCCTTCCGAGGAGCCGGTGTCTCCAGCGGCTCCGCCCGACTCTGCGGAAGGGGACTCACCCGAGCCGCCGTTACCGGACGAGCCCGTCGGCTCCGAACCACCGCTGCCGCCCGACGAGCCGTTCTCGGAAGTGCCGCCACCGCCCTGGTCCGTGCTGGGCGTGGAATCTCCGGTACCCCCGGACGTCCCTGACGACGCCGACGGCTTCTCCGTACCGTTGTTGAAGAGCTCGCCCGCCCCCTGCACGGCAGTCCGCAACCCGCCCGGGTCGCCTGAATCCGCGGCCGCCAAGCCTTGGACGACCTTTCCGCCGGCCTTGGCCTCGAAGTCGTAACCGGTGCCCTCGTCGTTCACCTCGACCTCGCCGGCCACCTTGCCCATGGCCGGATTGACGACCGAGGCACCGAATCCCAGAGCAGACTCCGCCAGGCTGCCCTGCGCACCGAACCCCACCTTGATGCTCTGCGTCGCCGCCTCCGAGGCGACGGACTTCAGGGTGTCCTTGGCCAGGTCCTCAAGGATGGTCTTCGCCTCCTTGACGACCCGCTCCTTGAGGGCGTCCTGGATCGCCTGCCAGACCTTCTGCGCCGCCTCCTTGAGCAGGCGCGCCACGAGCTGCCTGATCATGACGACCCGGGCCGCGAACGCCGCCTCGGAAGCCCCGAGGGTCTCGATCGCGGCCGCCTGCGCGACGGCGAACTCGATGGCCAGATCGATGAGTTGGACGATGATGGCGATCTTCATCTCGGCCACGATGGCCGCACATGCGGTGAGCGCCCCGGCGAGCGCCCCCGAGGACACACTGATCACATCGAGGTAACCGACCCCGAGCGCAGCGTTGGCGAACTTTCCCCACTCCTCGGAAAACCCCTCGACTGCTTCACCCGAGAAATTCTCGGCCGGCCGAGCGGCCATGCCGCCCTGCGACTGCGCGTCGGCCGCGGCCTGTCCGAGCTGGAGCCACTCGTTGGCTGCCTCGACCATCTTGATCTCGTTCAGGTTCGGCCAGTCGAACCCGAGAAGGTCCAGGACGAAGTCCAGTTCAGGCGGCAGTACGGTGATCTCGTCCAAAGCCACGTGCTTGCTCCTCAGCAGTACATCAACGACAGCGGTACATCTACGAAGGCGTGCAGGTGTGCACTCGACCTTCCATCGCGGGTGCCGTCAGCGACTAGGACCCGCGGTTCTGAGACGCCTGCATCAGCGTCCGGAAGTGGTCCTGCTCCGTCGTGTCGTACTGCTCGGCCATGGAATCGAGCTTCTCCCCGACGCCCTTCAGGCCCTCCGTGAGGTGCTCCAAAGAGTCGCGGATACCCGCGCTGATCGGCTTGTAGAAGTCGAGGATCGCAGTGGCGATCCCTGCATCGTCATCGCCGAAGCCCTCTTCGTGGTCCTCGATCGCGTCGCCCGACTTCTTCGCCGCCGAACCGAACGCCTCAGCGAGCCGCGCGAATTCTTGCCCCATCGACTTCAGGACATCCGGATCGATATCGAATCCACTGCCGCCCGCCATGAGCCTTCCCCCTGCCGATCACATACCAGTCCCGGCTCCACTGAGCCGGTGTCGTACTGTAGTCGACCGAATTCACAAGAGCGCACAATGCACCCTCTCTTCACGTACCTGCCGTACTGCCTCCACGGGAGCCCGCTACGGTGCGAAACCTCCCTTACCCACCGCCCAGGGCCCAACAGGACTTTCCACATGACTTCCGCTGCCTTCCCCTCCCCTCCCTCGCCCTCCGATCCTGCGACCGAAGCAGGCAAGGCCACCCCTGTTCCTCCTTCACCGATCGGGCGGTGGTTCGGTGTCGCGCTGTTGATCGCCGCACTCGCTGTCGTGTGGTACGGCTTCTCCACTGCCGCGATGTCGACCGGCGTCGTCGGCACACGCGGCGACCTGTCGCTCAGCCAATGCGACACGACGTACGGCTCGGGCGGCTCAACGCGCTCGCACAGCAGCCGTCCGAGCCACCGGGTCACGGAGCTCAGCTGCACCGGGACGTTCCGCTCCTCGGACGGTGACGTCGTGGACAGGTCGGCGCGGCTCGTGCTGGATGGAGACTCGGGAAGCGGTGACGGCGAGGCCATCGACAAGATCCGGGAGCAGAACTACGACCAGGGATACAAAAAGGGCTACGAGGTCCCGGTCAACCAATCGTCGGACGGCAGCCTGTACGTCACGAGTTGGCTGTCCGTCGCGAACTGCCTCTGCCTCGGCTTCCTCGCCTTGATCTTCCTCGGCTACAGCTTCACGTGCATCGCCGCCGGGCACTTCCCGAAGAAGGGCATCGGCCCCTCGTACTCCGAGGGCACCGCCACTCTGCCCAAGTGGCTGTCCACCACGGAGTCCTGGCTGTGGGTGATCGGCGGCATCGGTCTCGTGCTCGCCGTCGTCTTTCGCGTACTGCTCATGTTCGGCGGCTTCGCGAGCCTGTTCTTCTGAGGCTTCTGATCCAGTTCTGACGCTCTCCCTCACGTTAGGGTGCCCCGGCGGGCCCGGGGCGGGCACCTGGAAGGCCCAGGCGAGGGATCCGGTGGCCCGGGGAGTGGGTATTCATGGCTTTTCGGAAGTTCCTCAGTTCGCTCGGTGTCGGTGCGCCCGAGGTCGAGACCACGCTCAGTGCGAGCGCCGTACGGCCGGGGGATCAACTGCACTGCAATGTGCGGCTGCAGGGCGGGTCCGTGGACATCGAGGTGGAGCGGGTCCGGATCGAGATCGTCACCCGGTTCGAGGACCGGGAGGAGACCGAGGTCCTGTGGAGCAACCCGGGTGTCGTCAGGTCGCTGGTGCTCGGTGAGAAGTTCGAGCTCAAGGCCGGGGAGACGAAGGACGGGCAGGTCTCGTTCGAGGTGCCGTGGGAGACCCCGTTGACGCACGTACTCGGCGGGCGGCCGCTCAAGGGGGCGCGGGTCGCGGTGCGTACGGAGTTGACCGTCGACAATGCCGTGGACCGCGGTGACTTCGACGAGATCCAGGTGCACGCACTGCCGGCGCAGGACGCGCTGCTACAGGCGTACGCCAACCTCGGTTTCCGCTTCGACGAGGCGGAGGTGAAGAAGGGGACCCCGAGCGGCGGCCGGAACTCGCAGACCGATTACTGGCAGGAGATCGAGATGTGGTTCCCGTCGGACTACCGGCGTCCGGGCGGGCAGTTGGAGACGGTGTTCGTGGCGCGCCACGACTCGCTCGACCTGATCACCGGCCCGCACGGGCCGTACCCCTTCTCGTACAGCAACATCGACCTGCCCGCGTGGACGGCCTGGCTCGACCAGCATCTGCGGGCGACCTTCCAGCGATAACGCGTCATCCGAGTACGAGCACTCATACGCACTCATACGAGGGAGGGGGCCGCGTCCGTATCGGACGTGGCCCCCTCCCTCGTATGAGTTGCTCGTACTCGCCTACTGCGGCGGCTGCTGCTGCGTCCAACCGGACGGCAGGCCGCCGCCACCCGGCTGCTGCGGCGGCTGCTGTTGCTGCGGCGCCTGGGGCGGCTGCTGTTGCTGTTGCTGTTGCTGCGGGTAGCCGTAGCCCTGCTGGCCCGGCGGCTGCTGCCCGTAACCCTGCTGCTGCGGCGGGAAGCCGGCCGGGGGCATGCCCGGCTGCTGGCCGCCGTACATGCCGCCCGCCTGCATCTGGGCCTCGGCGCGCTGCGCGAAGTCCTCGGCGATCAGCGACGCGATCTCGAAGTACGCCTCACGCGTCTTCGGACGCATCATGTCGAGGTCGACCTCGGCGCCCGCCGCCAGGTGCTCGTCGAACGGGACGACGACCACGCCGCGGCAGCGCGTCTCGAAGTGGCTGACGATGTCGTCCACCTTGATCATCTTGCCGGTCTCGCGGACACCGGAGATGACCGTGAGGGAACGCTGGACGAGGTCCGCGTAGCCGTGCGCCGACAGCCAGTCGAGGGTGGTGCTGGCGCTGCTCGCGCCGTCCACCGACGGCGTCGAGATGATGACCAACTGGTCGGCCAGGTCCAGGACTCCGCGCATCGCCGAGTAGAGGAGACCGGTACCCGAGTCGGTGAGGATGATCGGGTACTGCTTGCCGAGGACGTCGAGCGCGGAACGGTAGTCGGCGTCGTTGAAGGACGTCGAGACGGCCGGGTCCACGTCGTTGGCGATGATCTCCAGGCCGGAGGGGGCCTGCGAGGTGAACCGGCGGATGTCCATGTACGAGTGCAGGTGCGGGATGTTCTGCACCAGGTCGCGGATGGTCGCGCCGGTCTCACGGCGCACGCGGCGGCCGAGCGTGCCGGCGTCCGGGTTGGCGTCGATCGCCAGGATCTTGTCCTGGCGTTCCGAGGCGAGGGTCGCGCCGATCGACATCGTCGTGGTCGTCTTGCCGACGCCGCCCTTGAGGCTGATCACGGCGATCCGGTAGCAGGACATGACCGGCGTGCGCATCATCTGGAGCTTGCGCTGCCGCTCGGCCTCCGCCGCCTTGGCGCCCAGCTTGAACTTGCTGGGGCCCTTGTTGTTGTTCTTGCGCTTCGGCTGGTTGCGCAGGAGGCGGTCCGAGCTGAGCTCGACCTGCGCGTTGTAGCCGAGGGGCGCACCCGGCGCCGAACGCTGCTGGCCGGCGCCCGGGTCCCAGCCCGCGCGCGGGTCGACGGCCGGCTGCGGGTACGCGTTCGGGGCGGGGGCCCCGGGAGCGGCCTGCTGACCTGGGGGCGGCTGCTGACCGGGAGCCGGTTGCCCCGGAGCCGGTTGACCCTGCTGAGGCGGCTGGCCGTACGGGGTCTGCGGTGCGGGCGGTGCCGCCTGGCCCGGCTCCTGACCGGGGGCGGGCTGCGGCTGCGGCTGGCCCGGCTGCTGCGGCGGGTAGCCGTAACCGGGGGCCGGGGGCTGCGGGTAGCCGTAACCGGGGGCGGGCGGCTGCGGGGCGGGCTGGCCGGGAGCCGGCTGCTGCGGCGCAGGCTGCCCGTAGGGACCCGGCTGCTGCGGGGCGGCGGGCTGGCCGTAGGGGCCCGGCTGTTGAGGAGCGGGCTGGCCGTACGGGCCCGGCTGCTGCGGCGGCATCGGCTGACCCGGCTGACCGGGAGCGGGCTGCGCCTGGGGCTGGGGTTGCGCCGGAGGCTGCGGCTGGGGCTGGGGTTGCGCCGGAGGCTGCGGCTGGCCCGGCTGCTGCTGCGGCGGGTAGCCGTAACCCGGAGCCGGGGGCTGCGGGTAGCCGTAACCGGGGGCGGGCGGCTGCGGGGCGGGCTGGCCGGGAGCCGGCTGCTGCTGCGGCGCGGGCTGCGGGTAGCCGTACCCACCGGCGGCCGGGGCCGGCTGACCGGGAGCGGGCTGCTGCTGCTGCGGCGGGTAGCCGTAACCAGCGGCGGGCGGCTGCGGCGCCGCCGGAGCGGCACCAGCCGCGGCCGAACCGGCCGCGGCAGCCGCCTGGTTCACATCGGGAGCGTCCCCGGACGTCGTGGCCTCGGCCGCCGCCGTCCCGGATTCCGCTCCGTCAGCGGCGTCGTCGTCATCGTCATCGTCGTCGTCCCCCCACAGGCCACCCGTGGGATCGACGGCCCCGGAGCGGCGGCTCGACGCGGCGGGATCGGCGGCGGCAGCGGGCGGGGCGGCAGGAGGAGCAGCCGGCGGCGCGGCGGGAGCGGCCGGTGCCGCCTCCCCCGCGCCCGTACTCGTACCCCCGAACGTCGGGAACCCGGGCGCGGCCGGCGGCGGCGCGGACCCCTCGGACGAGGGAACCGGCGCGGGCGGCGGCGGAGTCGCGCTCCCCCCTGCCGTGTCGGACGAGGGGGTCGCAGGCGTGCCGGACGGCGGCGTAGTACTCGATTCGCTTGGCTGCGCGTACCAGGACGGCGCGTCGAAATCGAGCCGGAACTCTCCCGTCAGCTCCGTCTCGATCGAACCGTCGCCGGGTTCCGGGTTCCGCTGGTCCCGGTCACTGGTCACTGTGCCTCCTGGTCTCTGCTGTGCACCTGAACGACCGGATCCGGCGGGACCTGGTGGGTCGCTCGTCGTCGCCCCCGACCGTCGCGGCGGCCCCGCGTCACTTGCGTCTCAGCCGTTCGTCCGGACAGCGTAAACGGTTCGGGGCGGCCCCCGTAAAGGCGGTACGTGTCACGTACCCGTCGGTACACGTCACGTACCCGCTCTCCACGGGGCCACCCCACGCCTCTTCGGGACCACCCGCCGCACGCCGGAACCCGCCGGGTGTCGATCCACCCGGCGGGCCGACAGGCGGACAGGCCGCCGCGCGTCAGTCCATCCGGCGCGGGCCGCCGAGCAGCCCGGTCTCCGGTTCCGTCGGCTGCACCATCACGAACTGGCGCTTGTCGCCCGCGATCCACAGCATCGTCGCGTCGCTGAGCGTCGGCAGCGTCTGGGTGAGCTGCTCGGGAAGGCGCAGCACCCGGCCGATGACCTCGGCCTCCTGCGGGGAGAGGTTCTGCAGTCCGATGACGTCGGCGCGGGCGAGCAGCCGCGGCGCGCGCGGGCCGAGGAACGGCACGACGGTGAGCGTCGACTGCCAGGGCGTCGGCGCGATCTGGGAGCGTCCGGGCTGCGCGCCCAGGTCCCGTACGACGAGGACCGGGCTCGCCACCGACGCGCCCTGCGCGGCCATCTGGCGCGGCTCGTACACGGAGACGCACTGCAGTCCGCCGCCCGCGGCCTGCGCCATCGGCGCCCACGCGGCGGGCCGCACGGACTCGACGGCGATCCGGGCGCCGATGGCCGCGGTGCGCAGCGCGATGATCTGCGCGGTCCACATCGAGCCGACGACGAGGATCTCGCGCGGCTTGGGCCGCAGCATGTCGAGGACGGCGGGGCTGCCCTGCGGGTCGACGCCGATGACGACACCGTCGTCTCCGACGCTCACGCCGAGCGAGCCGAGCGACTTCTTCGACATGACGTGCCGACGGCGGCGCGGGCCGCGAAGCCCGTAGCCGGGGCTGGTGAAATCCTCCTCGAACTCCGCGAAGTCGTCCTCGTTCGCCGGGTCGTCGGGGAGGGCCCGGTGCGTGGGCCGGCCGGAGCCGACCTCCGGCGCGGGCGCGTACGTCATGGTGGTGCCGGTGGCCACGGGGGCCGCCTGCTGCGGCACCTGGGCGATGCCGCCGACGACACCCTGGGACGGGTCCTGCGGCTGCGCGTACTGCGGCTGGGCGACCGCCTGCTGCTGGGCCGCCCGCTGCTGCGCCATCTGCTGCTGCCGCTGCTGGTCCTCCCACTCGCGGCGGCGCGCCTCGGCCTCCTCGGCGCGGCGCTGCTCCTCCTGGTAGCGGGCGCGCAACTGCCGCTGCTCTTCGGCGTGTTGGGACGCCGTGGCCTGCTGCTGGGCGGCGGCCTGCTGCTGCTGTTGCTGTTGCGGGTAGCCGTAGCCGCTCTGGTCCGGGGTCGGGTGTTGCTGTTGCTGCTGCGGATACCCGTAGCCGCCTGCCTCGGGCGTCGGCTGCTGCTGCGGGTAGCCGTAGCCACCCGCTTCGGGCGTCGGCTGCTGCTGCGGGTAGCCGTAGCCACCCGCTTCGGGCGTCGGCTGCTGCTGCGGGTAGCCGTAGCCACCCGCCTCCGGCGCCGGCTGCTGCTGGGCGGCGGCCTGCTGCGCCTCCCACTGCCTGCGCCGCTCCGCCGCCTCCGCGGCCCGTTGCTGCTCGGCGTGCTGTTCGGGCGTCAACTGCTGCTGTTGTTGCGGGTAGCCGTAGCCACCCGCCTCCGGCGCCGGCTGCTGCTGGGCGGCGGCCTGCTGCGCCTCCCACTGCCTGCGTCGCTCCGCCGCCTCCGCGGCGCGGCGCTCCTGCTCGGCGTGCTGTTCGGGCGTCATCTGCTCGCGGGGGTCCTGGTTGCCGGGGGTACTCATCAGCGCGTGCCTCCGAGGGGAAGGGTGGCGAGGAGGCCGGGCAGCTGTTCCCGGTCGAGACGGACGAGGCCGGCCTTGAGGCCGGAGGCGGCGCGCTCGAGTTCGCGCTTTGCCTGACCGAGTTCGTTCTCGCTGCGCGCCGAGAGGCGCACGTGCCCGCTCACCGCGACGTCCTCGCGGCCCGCGCGTGCGAGGGCGATGCTGAACGTCGTCGCGAGCGTACGGGTCGTGGACAGGCCGGACGCGAGCGCGCCGAGCGGCGTGCCACCGCGGCCGAGCTGCGGCCACGTACCGATCCAGTACGAGGCGTGCCAGCGGTCGTCGCACCGCCAGGCGCGCACGCTCTCCTCGGTACGCGGACCCGAACGGCCTTGCTGCGACTGGGCGTTGAGGTTGGCACGCGGGTTGACGCAGGTCGCGACGGAGAGCGCGGAGAGGACGGCGTTCTCGTCGAGGACCTCGGCGACGAAGCCCCGCCCGTTGAGGCGGCTGATCAGCTGGTCGGCGGCGCGCAGCAGGGCACGCTGGGCGCCGCGCAGGTCGCCGCCGCGCGCCTCCACGGCCTCCGGGCACAGCTCGGGGTCGAGCTTGAGCGCGACCCATGTCATCCGCACCGCGGGCGTTCCGGCCTGCGCCTGGAGCGCGGCGTACGCCTGCGCGGCGAGGGCCTGCGGCGGCAGGTGCGGGGCGGGCGCGGGCTGGGTGTACTGCACCAACTGCACCGATTCGAGGTGGATGTCCTCGACGTCCAGGGCGTCGGCGAGCAGCTCGACGGGCAGCGGTCGCGCGTCACCCTGCGGGCGCAGCGGGCCGGGCGCGGAGTCCACCTGAACGAGTGCCGTCAGGAACGAGCCATCGCCGACGAAGCCGACGAGCCGCCGGTCCCGGGCCTCGTACTCGAACGTGCGCAGGCTCGGGTCCGCCTCGAGGAGCGGCGCGAAGCCGCTGTCGATGTCGGCGGGCGGCGGCCCGCTGAAGGCGCGGCGGCGGCGCTTGAGGGCGCGGCCGATCGCCATCCACTCGGGAAGCGGGTGGCGGCGGCGCCGGCCGAGCTGGAGGAAGACGAGCAGTCCGCCGATGATGGCGGCGGGCAGCATGAGCACCGCCTTGATCGCGGCGGCCGCGACGACGAGCGCCAGCGCGATCTCGATGATGATCAAGTGGTGCGTGCTGATCGGCCCGAAGCTGCCGATCTTGCGAGGCAGCTTCGGCCTGGCCGGTCCCGCGGCCTGCTGCTGTACGGGCGGCGGGGCGACCTGCCCGGTACGCCCACCTCGTCCGCCCTGCCCGCCGGTGGGGCGGCCGCCGGAACGGCCCCCTCCGCGGCGCCCGTTCGGGGCTGGTCGCCCCTGATTGCCACGCTGTCGGGTCCTGCTGGCGCTGGACATCCCCCGCCCCGCTCCTTCGCTCGCTGCTGTACTGAATCGTGATGGCCGGCTGGGTTGAATCGGTCGGAATCGGACCGCCCGGGGCCATCGGGACCCAACGTCGGCTGGCGCGTGGAAAAACCGTACCCGTACGCTACGGCCCGATCACCACACGGCATAGTAGAGGCCCGTGCGGCGCACGCGCCGGGGGTGGTCGGGAAGTGGACCCAGCAATAGTCCAGCACGGTCCAGCGAGAACGGGGAGAATACGTAACGATGGCATCACGCCGCGACGAACTGAATGCCTACAATTTCGCACGCAAGCGGACCGTTGCCGCTTTTCTCAAGCCGCTCCCCAATGGCTCGGTCGACAGCGCACCGAGGCCGCTCAAGCGTGTGGTGCCCAGCATCGCCATGGCGGTGGTGGTCCTGGCGGGCTTCGGGGCGTGCGGAATGATGAGCCCGGTTGCCCCGAAGGGCTGGGACACCCCCGAGGCGGGGATCATCGTCACGGATCCGTCGGCGACGCGGTACGTGGTGCTCAAGTCGGGCGACAAGGACAAGAGCGGCAAGGACGTCCCCGTCCTGCACCCGGTGCTCAACCTCGCATCGGCGAAACTTCTGTTGGACCCGAAAAACAGCGGTGACGGTTCCGTGAAGACCGTCAAGGAAAAGTTCCTCGACGAATCGGATATCGCCCAGGGTTCGATGGTCGGAATTCCGTACGCCCCCGACCGAATGCCGAGCGACAAGGACGCGGGAGCGGCCAAGGTGTGGGCGCTCTGCCAGCAGGCGAGCGGCGGCACGGATGCGACGTCGGTGCAGCAGACCGTCTTCGTGCTCGACAAGAAGGACGCGCAGAAGGTCACGGCGAAGTCCTCGGGCAAGCTGGCGGGCGACCAGGCCCTGTACGTTCAGGACAAGAGCGGCACGCCGTATCTGGTGAGCAGCAAGGGTGTCGCGTACAAGCTCGCGGGGAGCTCCGCCCTCAGCCTCGACCAGCTCGTCCGCACGCTCTTCGGCGATCACGCCCAGCCGCGCACCGTCACGGACGACTGGCTCGGCACGCTCACCCAGAGCCCGGAGCCGATCTCGGTGCCGTCCGTGCCGGGCGCCGGCGGCCCCTCCAGCGCGAGCGGCGTACCGTCCAAGTACCGCACCACAGGCACACTCCTGCAGACCAACGGCGGCCAGCACTACCTGGTCGAGCAGAACCGGGTCATCTCCATCACCGACTTCCAGACGGCTCTGCTCAGGGAAACGCTCGGCGGCAACGCTCGGATCGCCACGATCACGCAGGGCGAACTGACCCTGGGCCAGGGAAGCCTGACGGGTGGTGACACCTGGCCCACCCAGGCCGTCTCCCTCGCCAACGGCGGGTCGAAGGACACCTCCTGCTCCGTCTACCACGGCGGCAAGTCGACCGACCTGACCACCTGGGCAGGCTCGTCCCTGCCCATCGGCTCGATCGCGTCGAGCGCGTCCTCGTACGTCAGTCCGGGCAGCGGCCTGCTCTACCAGGAGCAGGAGGGCAAGTCGTCCAGCGGCTTCAACTACCTGGCCACCGACACGGGCCTGCGCTACTACCTCCCTGTCAACAACGACTCGGGCAAGGACACTTCGGGCTCCGAGAAGCAGGAGGTCAGCCAGGCGAAGATCCGCCTCGGCTACGAGAAGACGCCCAAGGTGTCGGTCCCCACCCAGTGGTCCAAGCTCCTGCCGTCCGGCCCCGACCTGACGACCAATGCCGCCAAGCAGACGCAGAACTCCTGACGCGGAACTCCTGACGCCGAATCCCTGGCGCAGAACTCATAGGGGGAACAGAGACCGTGGCACCCACCATGGCACCCATCGTCGCCGCCCACCGTGTCGCCGCCCGACGCACGGCCGCGGCGCTCGCGACGACGGCCGTACTCGCCTGCCTGACCGCGACGCCCGCCGTCGCCGACGACGGCACCCAACTGGCCTCCACCGACTGCCAGTTCGGCGGCAACGTCATCAAGGGCACGCCGTGGTCGTTGCAGCGCGTCATCCCGGAGCAGCTGTGGGAGGGCAAGTCCCTCAAGGGTGACGGCGTGACCGTGGCCGTCATCGACACGGGCGTCGACACGAAGAACGCGCAGCTGACGGGGAAGGTCCTCGGCGGCAAGTCGTTCGCGAAGGGCTCCAAGCCCACGACCGACGGTGTCGGCCACGGCACGAAGGTGGCCGGCATCATCGCGGCCTCGCCGATCGACGGCTCGGGTTTCCACGGTCTCGCCCCCCACGCCAAGATCCTGCCCCTCCAGACGAGTACGGCGGAGGAGGGCGGCAACCTGGCGACCATGATCGACGCCATCAACGCCGCGGTCTCGGCCGGCGTCGACGTCATCAACATCTCGCAGGGCACCACGGCGAACGTGTCCAAGCTCGCCCCCTTGCAGGCCGCGGTGAACAGGGCCGAGGCCAAGGGCATCCTCATCGTCGCCTCGGCCGGCAACAGCGGCTCGTCGGGCAACGACTCCGACACCTACCCGGCGGCCCTCGACAACCCCAACGTGCTGTCCGTCGCCGCCTCCGACCGCAACAACGAACGCGCCCCGTTCTCCACGCCGAACGAGCACGTGGACATCGCGGCCCCCGGCGTCGACATGGTCTCGACCGTGCCCCAGGGCGGCCAATGCGTCGACCAGGGAACGTCGTTCGCCGCCCCGTACGCGGCCGGGGTGGCCGCCCTCCTCAAGCAGAAGCACTCCGGGTGGTCCCCCGAGCAGATCATCTGGCACCTCGAGGACACGGCGTCCCGCTCGCACGCGTACCGCGACAACAACATCGGCTGGGGCGTCATCGACCCCGTGGCCGCCGTCAAGGACGCGACCGCGCCCACGGAGCAGATCACCAACGAGGACCTCCAGGGAGCGGCGGGCGCGAACGCGGGCAGCGGCGAGAAGATCACCGCCGCGAAGCTGACCCTGGGCGAAACCCCGGCGGAGCGCGATTCCCGCTACGGGACGTACCTGGTAATCGGCGGCGGCCTCGCCTTCGCCATCATCGCGGCGGGCGCGATGGCGCGGCGGGACTGGTTGCGGCGGCGGGGCGAGGACGTTCTGTGAGGGAACCTGTGTTGAACTTGTGAGTTCGGCGCGTCTCAGGCGATTCTTGAGGTAGTCACTGCGCGTCCAACTGCACGCGGCACAACAGAACTTCAGAGTTACAGAAGAAAACGGGGAAGGCGGCCTGCGATGGCTGACGGGTACGAGGTCGATCTCGATGCCCTTGACCAGGTGGTCAAGGAACTGAACCAGGTCCTGAAAGACATGGGCGGGCCCAAGCGGAAAGCGGCGTACTCGACGTATGTCCCGAAGGACGCGCTGGGGGACTTCGACGAGGCGCGGAAGCTGGCGAACGCGCACGACGCGATGAAGACCCGCATCGAAGACGACATGATCGCCAAGATCGAGAAGCTGATCGACAAGTTCGGGCAGAAGACGCGTAAGGCCCACGGTAAGTATCAGGACGCTGAAGCCGACAACTCAGTCAAGGCCCAGGGCACGTACCAGGACGCCGAGGCCGACACGGGCGGCTCGAACGTCGCCAACCGGAACGCCTGAAGGGGGACAGCAAGATGGTGGCAAACGCACCAACGGGCGGCCGGGGTGAGGGCGCCTCGGGCAGGGGCTTCGACACCCCGTTCAATACGAAGGACCTTGACAGCCTGAAGAACATGGTGGCCAACACCAACCCTGGGCTCCTCAGGGAAGTTTCGCAGGCCTGGAAGGAAGTCCACGAAGAGCTTGTCGGCCCGGACGGGGACGGCGGCGTACTGGCGCAGTTCAACAAGGCCGTGCAGAAGGTCCTCGAGAGCTGGAAGGGCGGCTCCGCCGACAAGTTCGCGGAGGAGGCTGGCAAGATCAGCCAGGAGATCGCCAACGGTGGCAGCTCCGCGAAGCTCACGTCGGACGGCATGTTCGACTCGGCGGACAAACTTGACGAGGTCAAGACCGCGCTTGACGACATCGACGTCAGCTGGTGGGACGAGGCGTGCGACTCCGTCAGCGACTACTTCAGCACCATGGATGCCGCGGATTTTGCCGCAGTGCTGGCTGCTCCTTCCACCTTCGGCGCCTCTGCGGCGGTCTCGCAGTACAGGCACATGCAGGCGGCCGATGCTGCCCAGAGCAGCATCGACGGGGACATCGCTAGCGGAATGGAGACCCAGCAAGTCATTAAGACGTGGGGCGACAGCATGGGCGCCAAGCGGGAAGCGTCACTGCAGGCTGCCACGCATCTGGAGGGGTTGGCAGCCTCCTACTCGTCGACGTCGGACCAGTTCGATAACGCGACCCCCGGAAACAACACCTTCAAGCCCCACACCCCCGACACCGGTGGCGGCCCCGGCAACGTGAACGTCCCCGGCTCCGGCGGCGCCAACCCGAATATTCCGGGCGGCTCCGGTATCGGTACAGGCCCGGCGGGCAAGGGTATTCCACACTTCGACAGCAACGGCCTGAAGTCGCCGACCGCATCGGGCGGCGGCATTCCGGATGCGTCCCAGATCGGTACGGGTCTCGAGAGCGCCGCCCCCAGCATCGGTACCGGCCCGGGCTCCGGCCCCGGGGCAGGTGGCGGTCTCGGGGCCGGTGGCGGCATCGGCGGCGGCGCAGGAGCCGGTGCGGGCGGCGGTATCGGCGGTGGTATGGCCGGCGGCCTCGCCGGTGGTATGGCCGGCGGTGCGGCTGCTCTGGGGCGTGGAGCCGGTGGCGGCGCGGCCGGACGTACAGGTTCGGGAGCAGTTGGCCGAGGAACGGGCGCGGGTACCGGCCGAGGAACGGGCACAGGCGCCGGCCGCGGCATGGGCGGCATGGGCGGTGGCGCCCATGGTGCAGGCGGAGCCGCCGGCAAGGGCGGCGCGGGCAGGATGGGCGCTGCCGCACGCGCGAAGGGTGGAGTCGTCGGCGGAGCGAAGGGCAAGACCGGCGGGGCGTTCACCCCTGGCGGTACGGGGCTGCGCAACCGCGGATCCGGCACGGGTGGCACAGGCGCCGGCGGCAAGGGCCAGAACGGCCGCAGCGGCTTCGGCCCCGCTGGAGCCGCCGGCGGACGTGGCGCCGGAAAGCAGCGCGGCGAAGGCGGTAACAACAGTCGTCTCCCTGACTACCTCACCGAGGACAAGGAGACCTGGACACCCAAGGACCGCAAAGCCAACCCGCCCGTCATCGAGTAACCAGATACCGTTCGTGGGGCCCACGACCACCCGGTCGCGGGCCCCACTTACGACAGCACGGAACCAACCCAGAAAGGTGTCAGAGCATGCGCTTCGCGCACAGGACGCTCCGCGCGATCGGTGGTGCGGCCATGGTGGGAGCCCTCGTGCTCGGCACCGCATCCACCGCTTCGGCGGACACCACCAGAAACAGCCAGTGGCAGAACAAGGCGTTCGACATCAACGCCATCCACAAGGTCGCCACGGGCAAGGGCGTCACCGTCGCGGTACTCGACGACGGAGTGGACGGAACACACTCCGACCTCACGGGCAATGTGCTTCCAGGCAAGCGCTGTTCGGACAGCAAACCTGCCAACGAGGAGAAGCTGGACGATCACGGCTCGGGCATGGCCTCTCTGATTGCGGGCCACGGCCACGGGACTGGGAACAGCGCAGGCGTGCTGGGACTGGCACCAGACGCCAAGATCCTTCCCGTTGACATCTGGGCGACCGAGGGTGGCGCTATCGACAGATCGCGGAAGGCCGCCTGCGAGTGGGACGAGGCGATCCGCTACGCCGTCGATCAAGGCGCCGATGTCATCAGCATCTCTGTCTCTCAGGGCTACACAGACGAGACGAACAAGGCGGCCATCGCCTACGCCTTGGCCCACAACGTCGTAGTTGTCCAGGCATCAGGCAACGACGGCACCGAAGAGAAGCACGGCCTCGGATCCGTCCCCGGCGTCACCCAAGTCGGCGGTTCCGTCCAGAACGGCACCCCTTGGGAGGACGAGAACTACTCCAAGCAACTCATGTTCACCGCCCCGGCCAAGGACATCATCGTCGCCACCAGCCAAGGCGGCTACGAGACCGAGGACGGGCAGTTCATCAAGGGCGACTACGTCACCGGCGATGGCACCTCCATGTCCGCCGCCATCGCCTCCGGCACCTTCGCCCTCCTCAAGCAGAAGTACCCGGACTACACCCCCGGTCAACTGGTCAACCGCGTCATCAAGTCGACGTACATCGCCAAGGGCGTCGACAAGTCGAAGCTGCCCGACGCGTACCACGGTTACGGCGACCTGAGCCCGCTCAAGGCGCTCACCGCGAACATCCCCAAGGGGGGTGCGAACGGTCCGTGGGATCTGTCCGCGCTTCCGAAGGCCTCGGGTGACTCGGGCGACAAGGCCGGTACGTCCCCCTCCCCCGCCACCGGAAATGCCTCCGACTCCTCGGACAGCGGCAGCTCGAACACGCTGCTCTACGTCGGCATCGGCATCGCCGCGCTCGTCATCATCGTGGTGATCGTCGTCATCGTGGTCGTCTCCCGCAACAAGAACAACCGTGGCGGACCTGGCGGACCCGGTGCCCCCGGCACCATGCCCCCGCCCGCCTACCACCAGGGCGGCTACCCGCCCCAGGCCCCGCAACAGCCCGGCCCCTACGGCCAGCAGCAGCAACCGCCGTGGGGTCCTCCGCGCCAGTAGGTGGTCGGCCGACCGGACGCTGAGCAGTACCCGCGACGAATGAGGCCCGTGACCATTCACCTGGTCACGGGCCTCACGCCTGCGCGTGCGTCCGCGTGCCTAGTTCTCAACGCGCATTTCACTGCGAACGTGCCCCGTGAGCTCCGCCGCCTCCTCGGTCGTCAGGCCGAACGTGCCGTCGTACGGAGTGACCACCCCGACCGTCGCGTAGTCGGCCCAGCCGCACACTGTCGTCTCCGTGGCCGGGTTGTCGTCGTCCCAGTTGTCCACCCTGAGGTCCGCGCACCTCATCACCGCGTCGCCGCCGAGCGAGTCCGCCTCCGTGTCCTCCTCCACGCCCAGCGACGAGACGACGTGTCCGGGGGCCTTGTCCGTGGCCTCGGTGAGCTTGTCCCCCACGAGTTCGAAGTAGTAGGCCAGGGCCAGTTCGGGGTTGTCGAACCTGCCGTAGCCACCCGTGATCGAGAACCTCTTGCTGTTCCCCGCACGCTGCAACGCGTCCTGGGCCACGCCCGTGTCGGAGGTGTCGACGTTGTCGACGAGCTCGTCGGAGTAACTGACGGCGATCTCCGTCGGTTTCTCCATCTCGTGCCACTCGAGCTTCTTGGGATCCTCCGTCGCGAGGTCGGGATCCGCCGGGTCGCCGGCGCGGTAGTACGTGGCGAACGACATCGTCGACGGTGCGGTCAGCTTGTGCGGGCCGTCGTCGTCCGGGCCCTGCGCGTCGCGGATCCAGAACATGCCGAAGCCGACCAACGTCATCAGCGCCGCCCCACACGCGACGAACGCCAAGGTCTTCCCCAGGCCGCCACGGCGTGGTGGCGGGGGATATCCACCCTGCTGCTGCGGGAACCCGTAACCGCCGTACTGCGGCTGCGCTGGTTGCCCATACGGCTGGCCCGGTTGCCCATACGGCGGCGGCGGGCCCTGTTGTCCGTACGGTCCCGGCTGCGCGCCGTACGGTCCCGGCTGTTGGGGTTGGCCGGCGTACGGGCCCGGATGGTTGCTGCTCACTGCTGGAGTCCTCCCCGTGCTGATGCGTCAGGACATCCTCCCGGACGCACCGGACCCATACGTCCATCGGACCGCTTCCTCCACCAAAGAGTCCCGTTTCATCGGGTCACGGTGGTCGCCGGTCAACCCCCACTAAACTGACGGTGATTGTCACAGGACGACGAAGGGGCTGATGCGGCGTGGGGACTTCAGGCGAGACGCCGGAGGAGATCGAGGCCCGTAAGGAGCGCGAGAAGAACGAGTTGTACGCGCTCGACATCTCCGGCGTCGAGTGGGAGAGCGCGCCCGGTACCGAGCAGGACGAGGAGCGCGTCGAGATCGCGAAGCTGCCGGACGGCGCCGTGGCGATGCGTTCGTCGCTGGAGCCGGAGACGGTGCTGCGGTACACCGAGGCGGAGTGGACGGCGTTCGTACTCGGCGCCAGGGACGGGGAGTTCGACCTGGAGCCGTCCCCCCGCAATGGCGGCCCGGAAGCTTAGTAGCCGTACGTGCCCGGCGTCGTCGGCAGGTCCGCGTCCAGTACCGACGCCGCCTGGTGCGCCAGTGCCGCGACGAGGCGGGCCGGCAGCCAGCCGGGGGTCAGCAGGCCCGAGGCGTGGTTCGTGGCGCCGAAGCCGGCAGGCTGCCGCGCGGCAGCCGTGCCCGCGCTCAACTCGGCTACCACATCCGCCAGTTGTGGTCTCTGCGCCGGGTCCCGGGACAGGCACCGGCTCACCAGCGGGCGCAGCGGCGCCGGGAGTTCCTCCCGTTCGGGCACCGTGTGGCCCGTCGCGGCGTACGCGAGGGTCGCGCCCAACGCGTAGACGTCGCCGAGGGGGCGGGGGTGTCCACCCGCCGCCTGCTCCGGGGCGAGGGCCGTGGCGTCGACGCCCGGCAGGTCGCGACGTACCGCTCCGTCGGGTGCCGCCGCCCGTACCGCGCCGAAGCAGTCGAGGCGCGGGCCGTCGAAGGAGAGCAGGACGGCCGCCGGGGAGAGGCCCGCGTGGACGAGGCTCTGGCCGTGGATGACGGACAACGTCTCGGCGAGCGCGACACCGAGGGCGCGGACGGTGTGCTCCGGCAGCGGGCCGCCGTGGAGGGCGAGCGCGGTGGGCAGTGGCAGTACGGGGGTGTACGGGCGCGCGTGCCAGGGCGCTCCGCCGGGCGGCGCCAGTTCGACGGTCGGGAGCGTCCAACTGCCCAACAAGTAGCGCGCGGCGTCCGCTTCGGCCATGAAGCGGTTCGGGTCGACGCCGGGGGCGGGGGCGCTGAGGAGGACGGTGCGGTCACCGCCGGGGGTGCGGGCGATGTGGCGGACGACGGCGTGGTCGGTGGGGTCGATGGAGGTGAGCAGGAGGTAGGGGCCCACCTGCTGCGCGGCGCTCTGCATGTGTCGTCGGTCCCTTCGGCCTCAGAAGGTGCTCAGCGCGTGCACGGCGCTGTCCATCAGCAGGAAGACCCGGTTGCCCGCGGCGGCGAGCTGTGTGTAGTGAGGCCGCGGGTAGCGCGTCGTCCAAGGGTTCTTGCCGTCCTTCCGCGGGATGCCCTTCAGTTGGAGTTCGCCGATTCCGTCGCCGTCGTCGACCGACCAGATCGAGGTGCCCTGCGCCAGCACACGGCTGGTCGTGGACGGGCCGACCGCGAACCACTCCTGGTTGCCGTCGGCCCGCTTGTGGCAGCGGGTGACGTCGACGGCGTTGGCGTACACGTGGTTTCCCCGTACCTCGGGCGGGCCCCACTTGCTGTAGACGGAGTCGGCGCCGCCCAGCGGGAACGTGCTCCACTCCCGGTTTCCGTCGCGGAGCCGGTAGGCCTCCAGCGTCTTGCCGTTGAGGTAGACCATGCCGTCGGCGATGGCGGGGCGGACGACCGATTCGGACTCCTCGGGCTGCGTCCAGGCCTTGCGGCCGTCGCTGGTGCGCACCGCGAGCACGGTGCCGTCGGTGGACGGGACGACGAGGACGCCTCCGCCGACGGCGGCCGGGCCGTGCAGCTTCTTGCGGAACTTCGCGGGCACGGTGACCGTCCACCGCACCTCGGCGTCCTCGCTGTTGACGCAGCGCAGCCGGTCGTCCTTCGTGATCATGTAGACCGCGTCGGGGCCGGCGGCGAGCAGCGTCTCGGCCTCCGCCTGCTCGCACGTCCATTTCGCGGCGCCGGTGGAGGGCACGAAGGTGTGCAGCGTCCCGTGTTCGTCCGCGCCCACGACGAGCCGGTCGGCCAGCGATACGTAGCCGGACCTGGCCCGCAGGCCGTCGGCGGACCATCGCCGCTTGCCGGCCTTGACGCCGTACGCGCCGATGCCGCCGGAGCCGAGCGCGAAGACCAACACGTCGCGTACGGGCAGGAGTTCGGGTGTGGTGGCGTCGGCGGTGGTGACGGACCACAGTTTCATGGGGCCGCCGTTCTCGGCGTAGTCCTCGGCGGGCTTGGACTTCAGTGCCTGTACGGGAGTCCTGGCCGCGGCCGGGATGTCGAACAGGGCGCTGTCGGGGCGCGAGCCGTACCACCACGCGGCCGTGCCACCGCCGGCCGCGGCGACGGTGCCGCCGACGGCGAGCGTCGTCAGCAGGCGTCTTCGCGACATGGCGGGCTTCTGCGGCGGCTGCGTTCCGCCCACGATGGTGGTCGCCAGGTGCCGGGCCCCGGTCTCCCGCTCGGTGATCGCTTCGGCGATGGAGCCGCGCCGCCAGGCCTTCTCCGCTCCCTTGGGCGGGCGCATCGCCTCGGCGATCTGGGCGGGCGTGGGGCGGTGGGCGGGGTCCTTGGCGAGGCAGGGTGCGATCAGTGCCAGCAACTCCGGGTTGATTCCCTGGAGTTGGGGCTCGCCGTGCACCACTTCGTACTGCACGGCTGCCACGTGTCCGCCGTCGAACGCGCGCCGTCCGCTGGCCGCGTACACGAGCACCGCGCCCAGCGAGAAGACGTCGGCGGCCGGTGTGACGCGGTGGCCGAGCACCTGCTCGGGGGCCCCGTATCCGGGGGTGACCGGTACCTCCCCGGTCGTGGTGAGGGTCAGTCCGTGCTCGGGGCGGGCGATGCCGAAGTCGATGACGCGCGGGCCCGTCGACGTCAGCACGATGTTCGGCGGCTTGAGGTCGCGGTGGATGAAGCCCGCCGCCTGGATGTCGGCGAGGGTGTGCGCGAGGGAGGCGGCGAGGGCGCGCAGGGCGGGTTCGGGCAGCGGCCCGTGCGCCTCGACGGCCTGGTCGAGGGTGAGGCCCGCCAGGAACTCGGTGGCCATCCACGGGCGGCCGCCCTCGGTCCACGCGCCGAGGACGTTCGCAACTCCCTTGCTGCGCACGGCCTGTGCGGCCTGCGCCTCGCGCACGAAGCGCTGGGCGAGGTTCGTGTCGTGGGCGAGTTCGGGCTTGAGCACCTTGACCGCGGCGAGCGTCCCGGCGCCGTCCTGACCGACGTACACCTTGCCCATGCCGCCTTCGCCGAGCACGCCGAGGACGCGGTAGGGACCGAGGCGGAGGGGGTCGCCGATGCCGAGGGGTTTCATGTGGGGCCTTCTGCCGGGGGGCGGTCGCGGAACGTATGTACAGGTATGTGGGGGTCACTTCATGGGGTACGCGGCGAGCTTCGCGGTGTCGCTCATCGCGAAGATCCGCGTGCGCTCCGGGTTCGCGTAGAAGCGGTCGCCGTCCGTCTTGTACGTCCAGGAGATCTCGTGGCTGTCGAGGTCGACGGCGCGCAACTGGGCGCCGTTGCGGTAGTACGCGCACTGTTTGCCGACGAGCGGCCGCCAGGCCCTGGACTGCTCGTCGGCGCTGCCGTCCTTCTCCGTCCACAGCCGCTCGCCGCTGCCCGCCTTGTACGCGGCGAGCCCGACGCCCTCACCCACGGCGTACACGACACCGCCGTTCAGCGTCGGCGGCCCGAACGCGCGGCTTTCGGGTGTCTGCCACTGCGCCTTGCCGTCCTTGAGGCGCACCGCGCGGAGCCGGGTGCCGCCGATGTAGAGGTGCGTGTCGTCGGCCGCCATCGCGGCCCACAGCGTGGCGACGTCTTCGACGAGGTACGGGACGTTCCACAGGATGCCGCCGGTCTTCAAGTCCCGTACGACGATGTGGGGTTCGTCCTCCTTCAGCTGCTGGTACGTGACGAGGCGCCCGCCGGCCACCGTCGCGCCGAGGAAGTACATCGACTGGTCGAGCTCGTCCCGGCTGGGCAGCGGCCGCGACCACAGGGCCTTTCCGGTCCGGCAGTCGACGGCGCGCAGCGTCCACTTCTGCGCGGGTGCGTAGCCGATCTTGTCTCCCTTGCCCTTGCCCACAGCCACGTAGGCGATGTCGTCGGCGACGCAGAGGAGTTGGTTGCCCTCCAGGTGGTCGGTGGTGTCGGCGAGGCGGGCGAGGGTATTGACCTTCTTGCCGGTGCGCGGGGCGATCGTTTCGAGGGTGACGGGCCCGCCGGCCTTGTCGTCCTCGGCCACGTTGTAGGTCAGGTGGTAGAGCTTGCCGTCCGCTGCGGTCCACTGCCATCCGCTGCTGATGTGGTCGTCCCACTTCTTCGCGCCGTCGGACACGGCGAAGCCGCGGGCGTACCCGCGCATGGCGATGGCCACCCCGTCGACGATGGCCGGGATCATCGACTTTCCGCCGTCGACGACGCTGGTCTCGAAGTAGCCCTCGTCCTTCCAGAGGGGGTCGAGGTCGCGCCGGCCCCGGGTGTCTGGGGCCTTGGGGTCCGCGGTCTTCTTCTCCTGTGAGGAACGGCCGGTCCACCACCAGGCGCCGCCTGCCGCGACCGCGCCGACGCCGAGGACACCCCCGGCGGCGAGGAAGCGGCGCCGCGACACGGGGCTGCTCCCGGTGGCGTCCACGGCGGTGGTCTGCGGGAGCGTGTGGGTCAGGGGTGCGGGCAGCCGCTGCGGGACGGTCTGCCATACGTCGGTGGCCCGGCGCCCGATGTCACCGAGCAGCGCGGCGGACAGGTGGTCGGCGAACTCCCCTGCCCCGGTGTGCAGTTGGGCCGACAGTTCGTGCGTGGCGGGGCGCCGCGCCGGGTCCTTGTCGAGGCACCGCGCCAGTACGGGGGCGAGCACGGCGGACACCCCCGTGAGGTCCGGCTCGCCGTACCGGACCCGGTACAGCAGGTCGGCGGCCTGCCCGTTCCCGAACGCGCCGCTGCCGCGGGCCGCGAACACCAGCACCCCGGCGAGCGCGAACACGTCGCCGGCCGGGCCGTGTTCCTGGCCGGTGGCCTGCTCCGGCGACATGAACGCGGGCGTGCCCACGGCGGATCCGACGCGGGTCAGGCGGTCGTCACCGATGGCCCGCGCGATACCGAAGTCGATGACCTTCGGACCGTATGCCGTGAGAAGGATGTTGGACGGCTTGAGGTCGCGGTGCACGACGTCGCTGCGGTGCAGCTGCCCAAGTGCTCCGCACAGGGCGGCTCCCAGCGCGCGTACGGTCGCCTCGGGCATCGGCCCGCCCGCCTCTACCGCTTCGTCGAGCGGTGGACCAAGTACGTATTCGGTGGCCAGCCACGGCGTCTCGGCGAGCGGGTCCGCGTCCACGACCTTCGCCCCGAACCGTCCGCCGATGACGCGGGCGGCGTCGATCTCGAGCCGGAACCGGGTCCGAGCGGCGTGGTCGGCGGCGAGCCGGGCGTGCATCGTCTTCAGGGCGACGGTTCGCCCGCCGGCGGTCCGCGCGACGTACACCGTGCCCATCCCGCCGCTGCCGAGGCGTCCGACGAGGCG
The DNA here is from genome assembly GCF_040295505.1 of Streptomyces sp. NPDC002790. NCBI lineage: Bacteria > Bacillati > Actinomycetota > Actinomycetes > Kitasatosporales > Streptomycetaceae > Streptomyces > Streptomyces sp. NPDC002790. The sequence continues at coordinate 80,722 of NZ_JBEOVM010000014.1, forward strand.
GAACGGGCCGAGGTGTACGGGGTCGTCGTGGGTGAGCGCGGTAGGCATGAGGTGAGTTCTCGTCGTGGTCGGGTGCGGGGCGGTCAGTTGGGGTGCGCTGCGCGCACGGGCGGGGCGCCGCCCCTGATCCGATTCCGCACGCCACGTCCTCCCCGCCGCCGTCCGAGCCACGACCTCCCCGATCACGGCGCGGCGAGTCTAGTCGACGGGGTGTGGGCGGGCCTGCCGTGCGGGCGGTTTTGGTGATTAGGCTGGGCCGGGACGTGCCCTGTGCTCCCGCTGAATCCGTGCGCGTCCGGAGAGCGGGGAGGCACGCCGGGTGCTCGACCACACCAGGAGGCATTGTGAGCAGCGATCGGGACGATGTCCGCGGGGGCGGCGGGTCACCTGCCGGTGAACCGTCCGGCGCGGGGTCCGGTGCCGGGCAGACGGGCGAGTTCACGATCGACTACGCGCCTCCGCCCTGGTACGAGCAGGCGAGCGGTGACCTGCGGGACGGCGGGCCGCACAACGGTGACCTGGACAGCGGGTCCACGCTGCGTTTCTCCGCGCCCTCGCTGAAGCGGAACTTCGAGGAACTCGCCGCGCTCGGGGAGCCGCCCGCGCCCCCGGAGAACCCCGAGGAGCGGGCCCGCGCGTGGGTCGACGCCCACCGCGTACACGTCGACATCGACACGGGAAGCGCCCGCGCGACGCCGCCCGAAGCCACCCCACCGGACACCGACTTCCCCCTCGCAGCACCGGCCACCACCGCGACGCCCCCGCACGAGACGACGACGCCCGCTACGGTGACCACCCCCGGCCCCCCGGACGCCCCGGCGGCACCACAGCCCACCCCGGCGAACCCGCCCCACGGCAATCCGGCACCACAGCCCGCCCCGGCGGAACCGGCCCACGGCAACACCCTCAGCCCTCCGGCTGCACCAGCCACCCCAGCCCCCACCGAGCCCCCGGCCGAGCCGACGGCGCCCACCCCCTGGCCCGCCCCCAACACCCCAGCGGCTGCCGCCCCCACGCCACCACAGGCGGCTCCGGCACCCCCGGCCCCCAGTGACACTCCGGCCACCTCGGCCCCCGGCGACACCCCGGACATCCCCGCCGCCCCGGCCCCCGAAGCACCACAAGCTGCACCGGTACCGCCAAACCCCGGCGTCACTCCGGCTGTTGCCGGCACCCCCGCCACCCCGGCCCCCGGCTACGCACCCCACGCCCCCGCAGGCTGGGCTCCACCGCCCCCTCCGGCAGGTGGAGTTCCCCCGTTGCCGCCGTCGTTCCAGCCCGCCGCGCCGCCCACGGCCCCGCAGGAGTGTGACCCCGCGCCCGGCCAACCGCCCGTGGCCGCCCCGTACACCCCGCCCGCCGCGGTTCCACCACAGGCCCCGGGCGCTTACGGCTTCCCGCAGCCACCCGGCCAACCGGCACCCCCGGCTACAGGCCAACCCATGCCGCCACAGGGTGAATACAGCCCTCCGCAGCCCCATCCCCACAGCCAGGCCGCCCCACCGGCTCCCCCCGCCACCGGCCAACCCACGCCACCACACGGTGAATACGTCCCTCCGCAGCCTCACCACCCCCACAGCCAGCCCGCTCCACCCACACCAAACGCACAACCCTCCTACGGCTTCCCGCAGCCTCCGGCCCAACCACAGCCACCGACCCACCCCGGCCAGCCGCTGCCCGCCCTCCAACCACAGGGCCACCCTCAGCCGCTCCCCCAACCGGCACTCGCGCCCAACGCCCAGCCCCCACAGGCCTACCCCAGCCCCGCCCCCGCCTGGCAGCAATCCGCACCACCCGGCCTGCACCACCAACCCTCGCCCCCGCACGCCCCCGGCGACAACGCCCCCCTCGGCTACACCGCCGCCGTCGAGTTGTCCGCCGAGCGGCTCGTCAACAGCAAGCGGCAGAAGCAGCGGAGCAAGGCGCCCGGCGCGGGTGGCGGACGGTTCAAGTTCGGGGGGAGGAAGGAAGAGGAGGAGCGGCAGCGGAAGCTGGACCTCATCCGCACCCCGGTCTCGTCCTGCTACCGGATCGCCGTGATCAGCCTCAAGGGCGGCGTCGGCAAGACGACCACGACGACGGCCCTCGGCTCGACCCTCGCCTCGCAGCGCCAGGACAAGATCCTCGCGATCGACGCCAACCCGGACGCCGGCACCCTCGGCCGCCGCGTACGCCGCGAAACCGGCGCCACCATCCGCGACCTGGTGCAGAACATCCCGCACCTGCACTCGTACGCCGACATCCGGCAGTACACCTCCCAGACCCCCTCCGGCCTGGAGATCATCGCCAACGACGTGGACCCAGCCGTCTCGTCGACGTTCGACGACGCCGACTACCGCCGCGCGATCGACGTACTCGGCCGGCACTACCCGGTCGTCCTGACCGACTCCGGAACCGGCCTGCTGTACTCCGCGATGCGCGGAGTCCTCGACCTGGCCGACCAGTTGATCATCATCTCGACCCCGTCCGTGGACGGCGCGAGCAGCGCCAGCACCACCCTCGACTGGCTCTCCGCGCACGGCTACACCGAACTCGTCCGGCACTCCCTCACCGTTATCTCCGGTGTCCGCGACACCGGCAAGATGATCAAGGTGGACGACATCGTCGGCCACTTCGAGACCCGCTGCCGCGGCGTGATCGTCATCCCCTTCGACGAGCACCTGGCGGCCGGCGCGGAGGTCGACCTCGACATGATGCGCCCCAAGGTGCGGGAGGCGTACTTCGACCTGTCCGCGATGGTCGCCGAGGGCTTCGGCCGCACCCCGCCGCCGCCTCCGCCGCAGCGGTAGCCCTCCAGCTGCACCCATCCGGGTGCCATCCCCTGGCCTGCAAAGCATCAGAGGTCTCGACCAATGTGCGTGAAATGCAGGTCAACTCGTTATTTCCGCAGGCCACATGGGGTTCACCCGCCGTTGACGTTCCTCAACTGCCGCTGATAAACCAACACTTCAGTCGACCTGAAAACTCACGAAGTCCCAGATCCAGCCCAGCTGTGCGAGCGATGCGCGAGGTCACCGCCGATGGACACACCAGCTCAGCAAGACATGGACCACAGAACGGCCCGCCCCCAGCGGCGCGGAGTGCTGATACTCCTCGCGGCCGGCGCCGCGGCGTTCACCCTGACGGCAGGCCTCGCCACGCCACTCAACCCGGCGCCGCAACAGGCCAACGCCATGCCCCAGGCCGCCGCCAAGGCCAACGCCGACAGCGGCAAGAAGAAGACCCTCACCGTGGCCGTCGCGCAGAGCGTCGACTCGCTGAGCCCGTTCCTGGCGACGCGCCTGGTCAGTACGAGCATCCTCCGCCTGATGTACGAGTACCCGACCAACTACGACCCGAAGGACAACCACGTCATCCAGGGTTTCGCCACCAAGTGGAAGCCCTCGGCCGACAAGCTGACGTGGACGTACACCATCCGCTCCGATTCGAAGTGGTCGGACGGCAAGCAGGCCACCGCGCACGACGCCGCCTTCACCTTCAACAAGATGATGACGGACGACGCGGCGGCGACCGCCAACGGCTCGTTCGTCGGCAACTTCAAGAAGGTCACGGCGCCCAGCGACACCAAGCTCGTCGTCGAGCTGAAGAAGCCGCAGGCGACGATGACGTCCCTCGACATCCCGATCGTGCCCGAGCACATCTGGAAGGACGTCAAGGACTACTCGAAGTTCAACAACGACGACAAGTTCCCGATCGTCGGGAACGGTCCGTACATCGTGACCGGCTACAAGACCGACCAGTACGTGAAGCTGAAGCGCAACCCGGAGTTCTGGCGCAAGACGAAGACGCCGCAGTTCGACAACATCGTCTTCAAGGCATACAAGGACCAGGACGCCGCGGTCGCCGCCCTGCGCAAGGGCGAGGTCTCCTTCGTGGCCGGCTCCCCCGCCCTGACGCCCGCCCAGGCGGCGTCCCTCAAGGGCGAGAAGAACATCAAGGTCAACGAGGGGCCCGGCCGCCGCTTCTACGCGATCGCGGTGAACCCCGGCTGGAAGACCAAGGGCGGCAAGAAGTTCGGCGACGGCAACCCGGCCCTGCTCGACGAGAAGGTGCGCCAGGCGCTGTTCAAGGCCGTCGACACGAAGGCGATCGTCGACAAGGTCTTCCAGGGCCACGCCGTGCGCGGCCAGGGCTACATCCCGCCGCGCTTCCAGGACTACTACTGGCAGCCCTCGGGTGATCAGCAGCTGGGCTACGACCCGCAGGCCGCGGGCAAGATGCTCGACGACGCGGGCTACAAGATGAAGGACGGCAAGCGCGTCGGCAAGGACGGCAAGCCGATCAACCTGCGGATGCTGTGCCACGCCACCGACCCCAACGACAAGGCGGTCGGCAAGTACCTCAAGGAGTGGTGGGGCAAGATCGGCATCGGCCTCAAGCTCAACTGCGTCGACGACGTCTCCGTGCCCTGGTACGCCGGTGAGTACGACCTCGCCTTCGACGGCTGGTCGGTCAACCCGGACCCGGACTTCGTCCTCGGCATCCACACCTGCGCCGCCCTGCCGAGCAAGCCGAAGGAGGTCGCGCAGACCGACAACGGCATCTGCGACAAGACCTACGACAAGCTCTACAACCAGCAGCTCGCCGAGTACGACCCGGCCAAGCGCGCGGACACCGTGAAGAAGATGGAGTCCTGGCTCTACGACTCCGGCTACATGAACGTCATGGCGTACCCGAACGCGGTCGAGGCCTACCGCACCGACGAGATCAAGTCCATCCAGACGATGCCCACCGCGGCCGGCAACATCTACGGCCAGGACGGGTATTGGAGCTGGTGGTCGGCCGAACCCGCTTCCGCGTCCGACAGTGAGGACAGTGATTCGTCCAGCTCCACCGGCATCGTGATCGGCATCGTGATCGCGGCGCTCCTCGTCATCGGCGGCGGAGTGTTCGTGGCCAGGCGGCGCCGGACCACGGCGGACGAGCGCGAGTAAGCGAAGCGCGGCTACGCGAGTAAGAAGACATGTGAACCATGACAGCTGACAGCACTCCGGCGCTCGCGCGGTCCGCGGATGCGCAACCCGACGGCGACCCGGCTTCGGCCGGGCCGCCGTCGGCCGCCCGCGGCCCCCGGGCCCGCAACACCAAGGCGTACGTCCAGTACGCGCTCACGAAGATCGGCGGCGCGATCGTCTCGCTCTTCGCCGTCCTCGTCACGAGCTTCTTCCTGTTCCGGCTCATCCCCTCCGACCCGGTCAAGCAGATGACCGGCGGCCGCAAGGTCTCATCGGAGCAACTGCAGAACCTGCGCCACCAGTACGGCCTCGACCAGCCGATGTGGAAGCAGTTCACGTCGTACATCGGGGACGCGCTCTCCGGTGACTTCGGGATCTCGTTCCAGTTCCACACCCCGGTCATGGACAAGATCCTCGACGCGCTCCCGGCGACGCTGCTGCTCACGGGCACGGCGTACGTGCTGTACTCGGCGCTCGGCATCTGGCTCGGCACGCGTACGGCGTGGCGCAACGGGTCGCGCAGCGACCGCTTCAACACGGCCTTCGCGCTGACCCTGTACTCGGTCCCGGCGTTCTGGCTCGGCCTGCTCCTCATCATCGTCTTCGCCGTCGGCATCGGGCCGATCCCCGGCATGTTCCCGACGGGCGGCCTCGAATCGGGCGGCGAGACCGGGATCGCGTACGTCCTCGACGTCGCGCACCATCTGATCCTGCCGGTGATCACCCTGGTCGCGGTCGGCTACGCGCAGACGCTCCTCGTCATGCGCTCCTCGCTGCTCGACGAGATGGGCAGCGACTATCTGACGACCGCGCGCGCCAAGGGCCTCAGGGACGACCTGGTGCGCCGCAGGCACGCGGTGCCGAACGCGATGCTGCCGACGTTCACGCTGATGTTCGTGAACCTGGGGCATGTCGTCGCGGGGCAGATTCTCGTCGAGACGGTCTTCTCGTGGCCGGGTCTCGGCGGGCTGTTCTACTCGGCGCTCTCCGTACCCGATCTGCCGCTCGTCCAGGGCCTGTTCTTCGTCTTCGCCACCGCGGTGATCCTCGCGAACACCCTCGCCGACATCCTCTATCCGCTGCTCGACCCGAGGGTGGGCCGATGACGACGACCGACACAGACACCGGGACCACGCCCGCGAAGACACCGAAGGCGCCCAGCGCCCGCTCCCTCGCGCGCGCCCGCAAACGCCAGTCCCTGGCCCGCTTCTGGAAGTCCTACCGCGCGCACCGCAGCGGCCTGTGGGGCCTCGGACTGCTGATCCTGATCGCGCTGATCGCGGTCCTCGCGCCGGTCCTGGTCGGCTCGGACGCGCAGAGCGTCACCGACGCGCCCGGCGGCCCGCTGGAGGGGCCGAGCGGCGAATTCCCGCTGGGCACCGACCAGTTCGGCCGCAGCGTGCTCGCCCTCCTGGTGTACGGGGCGCGCATCTCGCTCACCGTGGGCCTGCTCGCGGCGTTCCTGTGCGTGGCCATCGGCACCGTCATCGGCATCGTCGCGGGCCACTTCCGCGGCTGGTACTCGACGGTCCTGATGCGCGTCACCGACTGGTTCCTGGTCATGCCGACGCTGGTCCTGGCCATCGCGCTCGCGACCGTCATGGACCGCTCTATGTGGACGGTGATCATCGCGATCGGCGTGACGACCTGGCCGACGACCGCGCGCCTGGTGCGCGCCCAGACCCTCTCGGTCGAGGCGCGCCCGTACATCGAGCGGGCGCGCGCGCTCGGCGGCAGCCACAGCCACGTCATGACCCGGCACGTGCTGCCGAACGTGATGCCGCTGGTCCTCGCCCAGACCACGATGATCATTTCCTCGGCGATCCTGACCGAGGCGACCCTCGCGTTCCTCGGCCTGTCCGACCCGACGGTCACCTCCTGGGGCGGCATGCTCCAGGACGCGCGCGAGGCGGGCGCGGTCAGCGCGGGCGACTGGTGGTACCTGGCACCGCCCGGCATCGCCATCGCCATCGTCGCGCTGTCCTTCACCCTGTGCGGCCGCGCGGTCGAATCCGTCCTCAACCCGAAGCTGGGGGTGCGCTCATGACGCTTCTTGAGGTACGGGACCTGACGGTGACGTACGCCGGCGGGGCGCAGGCCGTCCGCGGCGTGAACCTCACCGTCGAGGCCGGGCAGAAGCTCGGCATCGCGGGCGAGTCCGGCTGCGGGAAGTCCACACTGGCGCTCGCGCTCCTGCGGCTGCTCCCCAAGGACGCCAAGGTCACCGGCGAGATCCTGCTGAACGGCGAGGACGTCCTCGCCATGAAGTGGGGCCGGGTGCGGGCCGTCCGCTGGGCGGGCGCCTCGATCGTCTTCCAGGGCGCGATGCACTCGCTCAACGCCGTGCACCGCGTCGGTGACCAGATCGCCGAACCGATCCTCCTGCACAAGAAGGCGACGCAGGAGGGCGCGAAGAAGAAGGTCGGCGAACTGCTCGAACACGTGGGCCTCCCGGCGGCGCGCGCGAACGCCTACCCGCACGAGCTCTCCGGCGGCCAGCGCCAGCGCGTCATGATCGCGATGGCCCTCGCCTGCGATCCCGAACTGATCATCGCCGACGAGCCGACGACGGCCCTGGACGTGATGATCCAGGCCCAGATCCTGCGCCTGATCGAGCAGTTGGTGGCGGAGGAGAACCTCGGCCTCGTCATGATCAGCCACGACCTGGCGGTCCTCTCCGACACCTGCGACCGGCTCGCGGTGATGTACGCGGGCCGCGTCGTCGAGGAGGGCCCCGCCCTCCAGGTCTACGAGGACGCCGTGCACCCCTACGCGAAGGCGCTGTCGGGAGCGTTCCCGACGATCGGCGACCCGGCGTCCCGGTTCGCGCCGCGCGGCCTGCCCGGTGACCCGCCGGACCCGTCGGCGCTGCCGTCCGGCTGCACGTTCCACCCGCGCTGCCCGGTGGCGCTCGACGTGTGCGCGAGCGAGGACCAGGAGCTGCGGGTGGCGGGCCCGGAACGGCGTGCGGCGTGCGTGCACGTGGGCTCAAGTGACGCCTTGGGCACGGAAGTCGAAGCAAGGAGCACCACGGCATGACAGAAACGCTGCAGACGCCCGAGGTGTCGAAGGACGCGCGGCCGCTGCTCAGCGCCGATCGGCTGCACGTCACGTTCCCCGGCCGGCGCGGCGCCGCCGAGGCGCGGGCCGTGGACGGCGTCGACCTGGACATCGCGCCGGGCGAGATCGTGGCGCTCGTCGGCGAGTCCGGCTGCGGCAAGACGAGCCTGGCGCGCACCCTGCTCGGCCTGGAGAGGCCGACGTCCGGCAGGGTCACGTTCGCGGGCGAGCCGCTGGGTTACGCCTCGAAGGCCCTCAAGTCGTACCGCAAGCGCGTCCAGTTGGTCCTCCAGGACCCGAGCGGCTCCCTGAACCCGCGACACACGGTGTACGACGCGGTCGCCGAGGGCCTGCGCATCCACGGGTACGCGGGCGACGAACGCGAGGCGGTCGCCAGTGCGCTGTCGCGCGCGGGGCTTCGCCCTCCGGAGCGCTTCTTCCTGCGCTACCCGCACGAGCTGTCGGGTGGCCAGCGCCAGCGCGTGGTCATCGCGGGCGCGCTGGTCCTCGACCCTGAGCTGATCGTCGCGGACGAGCCGGTGGCGTCCCTGGACGCTTCCGTACGGGGTGAGATCCTCGCCCTGCTGCTGCGCCTGCGGGACGAGTTGGGCCTGTCCGCGCTCGTGGTCACGCACGACCTCGGCCTCGCGTGGAACATCGCGGACCGGGTGGCGGTGATGTACCTGGGCCGCATCGTGGAGACGGGCCGGGTGGAGGACGTGCTGACCTCGCCTCAACACCCGTACACGCAGGCCCTGTTGTCGGTTCTCCCGGAGGCACCGGGCGAACCGGTGGTCCTGACGGGCGAGCCTCCGGACCCGTCCCGCATCCCGGGCGGCTGCCGCTTCCACGCGCGCTGCCAGGTCCTGGTGGACGGCCGGGCGGAGGCGGCGGGGGTCGCCGACGCGTGCCGGACGGTGGACCTTCCGGTGCTCACGGGGGCGACCACGTCGCAGGTGGCGTGCCATTGGGCGACGGCCGGGACGGCGGACTCCGACCGCGACCGCTGAGTGAGGTGCCTGCTCGGAAAAGTGTCGCAGTTATACGTACAACTGCGACACTTTTCCGAGCACAGCACCTCCCCCGACCACTCAGCCGAACATGCCCGGCACGTAGTCGCCCGCCGGCTGCTGGGTCATCACGTTGAACCGGTTGAAGGTGTTGATCATGGCGATGCAGCCGACCAGCGCGCCGAGCTGCGCCTCGTCGTAGTGCTTGGCGGCCTTCTCCCACACCTCGTCGGAGACGCCGGCGCTGTCCGCGATGCGGGTGCCCGCCTCGGCCAGCTCCAGGGCCGCCTTCTCGGCCTCGGTGAAGACCTTGGCCTCGCGCCAGGCGGCGACCAGGGCGAGCCGGACCGCCGTCTCACCGGCCTCGGCGGCGTCCTTGACGTGCATGTCCAGACAGCCCGAGCAGCCGTTGATCTGACTGGCCCTGATCATGACCAGGTTCAGCGTCGGCGTCGGCACGCCGGAACCCTCGGCGGCCCTGCCCGCCGCGATGACATGCTTGAGCATCTTGCCGAGGACCGGATTCTTGAAGAGGTCGAGTCGCGGTTCCATGAGGGGCTCCTTCGCACTCCGTCATAAGTGGTGACACCACTACGACGGAGCGCCCCGCCCCGATGTGACACACCCGGACGTGACCTGGGTCACGTCGGTGCGGTTCAGGCCCTGGTCGCCTCGATGAGCTCACGCGCCTGCTTCACGTCGTCCGCGATCGCGGCAACCAGCTCGTCGAGCGACTCGAACTTGGCCATCCCGCGCACGAACGCCACGAACTCCACGGCGACGTGCAGACCGTAGAGATCGAGCCCGACCCGGTCGATGGCGTACGCCTCGACCGTGCGCTCCGTCCCGTCGAACTGCGGGTTCGTGCCTACGGAGATCGCCGCGGGCATCGCCTCTTCGTTCACGTACAGCCACCCCGCGTAGACCCCGTCGGCCGGGATCGCGGTGTGCGGAAGCGTCTCGACGTTGGCGGTCGGGAAGCCGAGCTCGCGCCCGCGCTGCGCACCGCGCACGACGACGCCCTCGACGCGGTGCGGACGGCCGAGGATCTCGGCGGCGCCCAGCACGTCGCCCTCGGCGACGAGCCGCCGGGTCAGCGTGGACGAGAACGGCTGACCGTCACCGGCCGAGCCGCTGACGTACAGATCCACGACCTCGACCGCGAAGTCGTACGTCGGTCCCTGCTCGGCCAGGAAGTCGACATTGCCCGCGGCCTTGTGCCCGAAGCGGAAGTTGGGGCCCTCGACGACCACCCGCGCGTGCAGCTTGTCGACGAGCACCTTCGCCACGAATTCGGCGGGCGACAGCTTCGAGAACTCGGTGGTGAACGGGAGGATCAGCACCGCGTCCACGCCGAGCTCGGCCATCAGTTCGGCGCGCCGGTGGTGCGGGGCGAGCAGCGGCGGGTGCGAGCCCGGGCGCACGACCTCGCTGGGGTGCGGGTCGAAGGTGACCACGACCGCCGGGATGCCGAGCTCACGCGCCCGCTCCACGGCCCGCCCGATGATCAACTGGTGCCCGCGATGCACCCCGTCGTAGGAGCCGATGGTGACGACGCTGCGCCCCCAGTCCTGGGGGATGTCCTCCAAGCCACGCCAGCGCTGCACGGTGATTGCCCCTCGCAAACCTGAGTCCGACCGTTTCGACCGTTGCGTCTCTCTACCGGATACGCAGGTCTAAGAGTGCCATGCCGCCCGCCCGCGCTTCGCATCGGGCGGGCCGCGACGCTATGCGGGTACCCGCACCCCTGCGAGGCGCTCGATCATGCGCCGGGAGCTCGGGCCGAGGAGCTCCGCCCACTCGCGGGGCGCCTCCGCCAGCCACCCCGCCACCAGGCCCGCGAACCCCGGCACGGACCGCGCGAGCTCCACGAGCAGCCGGTCGAACCCGGACGGCCCTTCCGGCGTACGCACCCGCAGCATGCCCGTGCGGTGCACCAGGTCCCGCGTCCTGGCCTGCCCGCGCCGCGCCGCGTCCCGCGCGGCGGCGCACAGCAGCGCGTCGAGCACGGCGGGGTCCCGCTCGTCCTCCAGCAGTACGTCGAGCAGCTCGGCCCGCAGCGCGCGCGACGCGGTCGTTCCGGGCGCGGCGAGCACCCGCGCCAGGGCGCCGCGCACGACCGGGGGCCGCTCCGACACCAGGCCCACGACCAGCGGGTACATCACGGCCCGCGCACCGTCCTCGTGCTCGAGGCACCGGTCGACGAACGCCGCCACGTGCCCGGCCGCGGCGTCCGGCCAGTCCTCGGCGAGCTCTCGCACGAGCGCGGCGGCTCGCCGGGCGTGCGCGGGTTCGGTCAGCTCGGCGAGAGTGCGCAGGATGTCCCCGAGGCCGGGTCCCGGCTCCCGCAGCCGCGCCTGGAACGCCGTGAACACGGGTTCCGGGTGGGTGGCCACGGCCGGGGCGAGCGCGTCGGCGGACACCTGCGCGTCGCCCGCGGTGAATCGCTCAAGCGCCCGCGCCAGGTACGCGGGCCGGGAGTCCGGATCCCGTACGAGGAGGGCGAGCGCGGCGCCGTGCAGCGCCGGCTCGGAGGGCCGCTCCAGCAGCGCGAACGCGGTGTACCGCAGCAGCTCCCGGTCGGCCGCGTCATAGATCCGCGGGGCGATCCGCGCGGCGTACGCGGCGGCGGCGACGCGCCGGTCGGGACGCTCGTCGTGGGCCCAGCGGTCGACGGCCCGGCACAAGGCGGACGGTTCCTCGTCGGCCAGGGTGGCGAGCAGCTCGTCGGCGCGCGGATGGGCGCGGTTGACGAGGGCCTCGACCAGGCCGTCGAGGTCGCGGTGGCGGTGGGTGTGCAGCAGGGCCTGGGCGGCGTCGGCGACGGTGGCGTCGGGCAGGGCGGGCAGCGGCCGCTCGTCGTCGAACCAGCGCGTCAGCCGCTGCTGTACGCGGCGCGGCTCGGCGGCGAGTGCGTCCGCGACGGCGTCCAGGCACCGGTCGCCGGCCTCTGCGCCGTCCTGCACGACGGCCCGCCGCAGCAGTTCGAACCGGGTGTCGTCGTCCACGGAGATCCGCGTCCAGAACTCTCCGCCGAAGCGGGCTCGCTCCGCGATCACCTGGAGCACGTCCCGGTACAGGTGCGCGTCCGGAACCCGCACGAGCACGCTCCGCACCAGCTCGACCCCCCACCACTCGGCCTCCAACACCTCGGGGCTCCGCCCCGAACCCCGCGCCTCAAACGCCGGCGGGGCTGAAAGGCCGGGGCTCCGCCCCGTACCCCGCTGCTCAATCGCCGCAGGGGCTTGATGGTGCCGTGCCGCCTTGGGCAATCTGCCGCCTTGGGCGGCAGGGTGGGCAAGGCGGCCCCCGGTGCGGCCCGCAGCCGCGTCAGGCGCACACCCCGCCGCAGCCAGATGCCCCCCGGCGCAGCCCGCACCCATGTCAGGCCCCGACCCCCTCGCAGCCACCCGCTCCCCCGCACCCGCGTCAGCCACCCGCAAGGCCCACGGCAGCAACTCCCGCAACCGAAGCTCCAGTTCGGCGCTACCCATGTTCCGCTCGATCAAGAGCAAAGCGCGCACCACCGGCCCCGCCCGATGCCGCGGCACAGGAAACCCGTCCCCCCGCCGCCGGAACACCAGCGCCTCCAACGCCCCGTCCACATCCAGATGCATCCCCTGGATCCAGTCCGCGACCTCCTCGTGCGCGAACCGGAACCCGTCCCCCGCCGGCACCAGCACCCCCTCGGTCAGCACCGCCGACGCCCACCCGGACACCCCGTCCCGCGCCGCCCCCCACGGAAACAGCTCCTCGAACGACTCCCGGTCCAACTCCCCCTGCCCCGGCCCAAGACTCCGCCGCGCGGCCTCGTGCACCTGCCCCGCCACCCGCGCCGCCAGCCTGCGCACCCCACTCCCCCGTACTCCGGAGGGCGCGGCCAGCCGGACCGCCACGCGCAGGCACATGAGGTCCAGGTACGCCGCGAAGATCTCGTCCCGGTCGGGACACCCGGCCACACTCCCTGGCAGCGCCGCCCGCACCTCGCTCAGCAGCCGCAACGACAGCGGATGCCCGGCCTCCCGCTCCGCGAGCGCCCCCTCCGGCACGCCGAGCCGCTCCCGCGCCAGCCGCGCCGCCTCCCCCACGAGGTCCCCGATCCGTACACAGGGAGGCAGCGCCCCGGCCTCCGGCCCGTACAGCACGTCCGCGCCGAACAGCGCGCCCGCCTGCTCCCAGTACTCGGCACGGCACGCCACCACCAACCGCACCCCGCACGCCGCGAGCCACCGCTCGGTCCCCCGCGACCAGGCGCTCAGGCGGTGCGCGAGCACGGGCGGCATCTCCTCGGGCCCGTCGAGCAACAGCACGAGCGGCCGCCCGGTCTCCCGGGCGACCTCGGCGATCCGCTCGGCGGAGATGTCCCCGACGTCCCCGGTGACCACGCCCCCCGCGACCGCCTCCTCCCGCGACGCCGCCACGATCCGGCCCGCGCGCGCGAGCGCCCGCCCCACCGCCTGCGCCACCGACGCGTCGTCCTCGCTCAGGTCCGCGCCCCGCAGCCACACCGTGGGAGCGGCGCCGTCCCCCTCGGCACGCCGCTCGGCGAACGCGGCGAGTTCCGTGGTCCGCCCGCTCCCCGGGTCCCCGACGAGGGCCAGCACCCGCGCGTCCCCGGCAGCCCCCGCCGTGAAAGCGTCCAACTCCCGGACCACATCCGGCCGTTCGACCGGCTCGGGACCGCCCGTCCCCGGCCCGTCGCTGCCCACCGAGATCCCGGCCAGCTGCAACGCCCCACCGAGATTCAGATCGTCCCCGTACGCGGGCACGGCCGCGGCATTGCGCGCGAGCAATTCGGCGAGCGGCCCCCGCCCACCCGCACTCGCGGCGGTCATCCGCAGCGGCACCGCGAACCCCGCCGCCCGATGCCCGTGCCCGGCCCGCAGCGCCGTACCGAGCACCGCGACGACGGCACCCGTACGCGCGTCGAGCACAGGACCGCCCGCGGCCCCGCCCCCCACACGCAGCGCATCCGCCCCGTCCGTACCGACGGCAAGCTCCAGGACGCCGTCCAACAGGTGACTGCGGCCCCCGGCCACGTACGCGACCGGCGAGCGCCCGAGGACACGCGCCTCGCGCCAGCCGCCCGCGGGGATCCTGACGTACGCCCCGGCCGTCGGCGGTCCAGAGGCCGCCACCGGCAGCGGTACCGCGCCGAGCCCCTCTGTGCGCAGCAACGCCAGGTTCGCTTCGGGCAGTTCGACGATCGATGCGGGCTCCACCACACACGTCACGCCACCCGGCCCGTGCACCAGCAGGCGCCCGAGCCCGCTCACCACCTCGTGGCCGGTCACGACCGTCCCCCGGTCGTCCGCCGCGAAGCCCGCGCCGCGCGGCCGCCCGGCCAGATCGCTGATCCGTACCAGCGGCGGGTCCACCATGACGCGACCCTCCCGCCGTTCTCCTCCACACCCCGTGCATCGACGGTAGGCGCGCAATGATCAGCAGAACAGCGTCAACGGCGAACGCGCCCCCTTGCGCTCCCCCCATTCACTCCGAGCGCCCGCCCGAAGGGGTGAAGTGATCGGGCGTGCTGGATACACCCTTGAGAGGGGGAGGTGGAGCGGCGGCCACCCAAGGACCGGAACCCGCCGCTCCACCGCAATCGGTCGGGGCGGAGCTCAGGCGAACACGGCCAGGCTCTTCGCCTTCCCCCTGGACTCCTCGATCAGGGTGAGGAACTGCCCACCGGGCCCGAACACGGCGACGGGACCCGCGCCCGCGTACTCCTCGGGCACGTCCAGGCGTACGCCGTTGAGCAGCAGCTTCCCGCGGCGCTCGTCGACGTCCCAGCGCGGGAACGCGGCGGCGGCCGCCTCGGCCACCGGCATCACGGTCAGCGACTCCTGGAGCTGGTCCAGGGTGCGCGCCGAGTCGAGCTTGTACGGGCCGACGCGGGTGCGCCGCAGCGCCGTCAGATGCCCGCCGACGCCCAGCCCGGCGCCCAGGTCACGGGCGAGCGCCCTGATGTAGGTACCGGACGAGCAGACGACGGACACGACCAGGTCGAGGACCGGTGTGCCGTCCTCGGCGACCGCGTCCCGGACGTCGTACACGGCAAAGGACGAGAGCTTGACCGGGCGCGCCGGGATCTCGAACTCCTCGCCCTCGCGGGCCCGCTTGTAGCTGCGGACGCCGTTGATCTTGATGGCGCTGACCTTCGACGGCACCTGCATGATGTCGCCGGTCAGCTCGGCGATGCCCGCGTCGATGGCCTCGCGCCCGACCCCGGACGCGTCGGTGGACGAGATGAGCTCGCCCTCCGCGTCGTCCGTGAGCGTGTTCTGCCCGAGCCTGATCGTGCCCAGGTACTCCTTCTCGGTCAGCGCGAGGTGGCCGAGGAGCTTGGTGGCGCGCTCGACGCCGAGCACCAGCACGCCCGTCGCCATCGGGTCGAGGGTGCCCGCGTGGCCGACCTTGCGGGTCTTGGCGATCCCGCGCATCTTGGCCACGACGTCGTGCGAAGTGAAGCCCGACGGCTTGTCGACGATGACAAGCCCGTCGGGCGGAGGGGTGCGGTCGGACATGCTCAGGCTTCGCCGTCCTTCTCGGGAGCGTCAGCCGCGTCCTCTTCGGCATCTTCCGGCTTCTTGTACGGGTCCGCGCCGCCGGCGAAGTCGGCGCCCGCGGAGGCCTCCCGTACTTCGGCGTCGGACTGCCGGGCCCGGTCGAGGAGGTCCTCGATGGTGCGGGCGTTCTCCGGCAGGGCGTCCGCGACGAAGGCCAGAGTCGGCGTGAACTTCACGCCTGCCGCCTGACCGACCGCCGAGCGCAGGATGCCCTTGGCGCTCTCCAGGCCGGCGGCCGCCTCGGCACGCTCCTCGTCGCCCCCGTACACCGTGTAGAACACGGTCGCTTCGCGGAGGTCGCCCGTCACGCGGGTGTCGGTGATGGTGATGTGGGTGCCGAGCCGCGGGTCCTTGATCCCGCGCTGCAGCTTCTTCGCCACCACCTCTCGGATGAGGTCCGCCAGCCTCTTGGCGCGCGCGTTGTCGGCCACTGGTCCGTCTCCTTTTAAGTGCTTACGTGCTGGTTGCTTCAGTCTGCGTCAGTCGTCGTCGCTGTGGAGCCTGCGGCGAACCGAGAGCAGTTCCACCTCGGGCCGCCCGGCGACGAGTCGCTCGCAGCGGTCCAGTACGTCGGACAGGTGGCCGGTGTCCCCGGAGACCACCGCGAGCCCGATCTCGGCCCTGCGGTGGAGGTTCTGGTTGCCCGTCTCCGCGACGCTCACCGCGTACTTGCGGTGCAGCTCGGCCACGATCGGACGGACGAGGGAGCGTTTCTCCTTCAGCGAGTGGACGTCGCCGAGGAGCAGATCGAAGGACAGAGTCCCCACATACATGTGTGTGTCCGGATGTCCCGCCGGTTCGGGTTCGTATGGGCGACCGCTTCCGGCCACCGATACGGGAACGGTACACGCAACGGCCGGGGCCGATCGACGGAAATAAGTCCCGTCGACCGGCCCCAGTCGCGTATCAAGCTCAGACGCGCGGCTTCTCGCGCATCTCGTACGTCGCGATGACGTCGTCGACCTTGATGTCGTTGAAGTTGCCGAGGTTGATACCGCCCTCGAACCCTTCGCGGATCTCGGTGACGTCGTCCTTGAAGCGACGCAGGCCCACGATGTTGAGGCTCTCCGCGATGACCTTGTTGTCGCGGAGGAGGCGCGCCTTCGTGTTGCGCTTGACCTCGCCGGAGCGGATGAGAACACCCGCGATGTTGCCCAGCTTGGACGACTTGAAGACCTCGCGGATCTCCGCCGTACCGAGCTCGACCTCTTCGTACTCCGGCTTGAGCATGCCCTTGAGGGCCGCCTCGATCTCCTCGATGGCCTGGTAGATCACCGAGTAGTACCGGACGTCGACACCCTCGCGCTCGGCCATCTGCGCGGCACGACCGGCCGCACGGACGTTGAAGCCGATGACGATGGCGTCCGAGCCCATGGCCAGGTCGATGTCCGACTCCGTGACCGCACCGACGCCGCGGTGCAGGACGCGGATGTCGACCTCTTCGCCGACGTCCAGCTGGAGCAGGGAGGACTCGAGGGCCTCGACGGAACCAGAAGCGTCACCCTTGATGATGAGGTTGAGCTGCTGGACCTCGCCGGCCTTGAGCACCTTGTCCAGGTCCTCGAGCGAGACACGGCGCACGCGCTTGGCGAACGCGGCGTTGCGCTCACGGGCGGCACGCTTCTCGGCGATCTGACGGGCCGTACGGTCCTCGTCGACCACCAGGAAGTTGTCGCCCGCGCCCGGGACGTTGGTGAGACCGAGCACGAGGACCGGAGTCGAGGGACCCGCCTCCTGCACGTGCTCGCCCTTGTCGTCGAGCAGGGCACGGACACGGCCGTAGGCGTCGCCCGCGACCAGCGTGTCGCCGACACGGAGCGTGCCTCGCTGGACGAGGACGGTCGCGACGGCACCGCGGCCCTTGTCGAGGTGGGCCTCGATCGCAATACCCTGCGCGTCCTGCTCGGGGTTGGCCCGCAGGTCGAGCGAGGCGTCCGCGGTCAGGACCACGGCCTCGAGGAGGCTGTCGATGTTCTCGCCCTGCTTGGCCGAGATGTCGACGAACATGGTCTCGCCGCCGTACTCCTCGGCGACCAGGCCGTACTCGGTCAGCTGACCGCGCACCTTGGTCGGGTCGGCACCCTCGACGTCGATCTTGTTGACCGCGACGACGATCGGGACCTCGGCGGCCTTGGCGTGGTTCAGCGCCTCGATCGTCTGCGGCATGACGCCGTCGTTCGCCGCGACCACGAGGATCGCGATGTCGGTCGACTTCGCACCACGGGCACGCATGGCGGTGAACGCCTCGTGGCCCGGGGTGTCGATGAAGGTGATGGCGCGCTCGCTGCCATTGACCTCGGTCGCGACCTGGTAGGCACCGATGTGCTGCGTGATGCCGCCGGCCTCGCCCGCGATGACGTTGGTCTTGCGGATCGCGTCGAGCAGTCGCGTCTTACCGTGGTCGACGTGACCCATGACGGTCACGACCGGCGGACGCGCCATGAGGGCCTCTTCGCCGCCCTCGTCCTCACCGAACTCGATGTCGAAGGACTCGAGCAGCTCGCGGTCCTCCTCCTCGGGGGAGACGATCTCGACCGCGTAGTTCATCTCGTCGCCGAGAAGCTGCAGCGTCTCGTCGGAGACCGACTGCGTGGCCGTGACCATCTCGCCGATGTTCAGCATGACCGCGACGAGCGACGCCGGGTTGGCGTTGATCTTCTCGGCGAAGTCGGTGAGCGAAGCACCACGCGACAGGCGAACAACCGCGCCATTGCCGCGAGGCAGCATCACGCCGCCGACCGACGGGGCCTGCATGGCCTCGTACTCCTGGCGCCTCTGCCGCTTCGACTTGCGACCGCGACGCGCGGGACCGCCGGGACGACCGAAGGCGCCCTGCGTGCCACCACGGGCACCCGGACCACCGGGACGGCCACCGAAACCGGGACGGCCACCGAAGCCGCCGGGACGACCGCCGCCGCCACCACCGGGACCACCGGGACGACCGGCGAAGCCGCCGCCACCGCCACCGGGACCACCGGGACGACCGGCGAAGCCGGGACGACCGCCACCGCCGCCACCGGGACGACCGCCACCGCCACCGGGGCCACCGCGACCGCCACCGCCACCCGGACCCGGCCGCGGGCCCGCTGCGGGACGCTGCGGCATCATGCCGGGGTTCGGACGGTTGCCGCCGCCACCGCCGGGACGCGGACCGGCCGCGCCGGCGCCGCCTGCCTGCGGACGGGGCATGTTGCCCGGGCTCGGACGGTTTCCGCCCTGACCCTGCGGACGGGGGCCACCCTGGCCGCCACCCTGCGGGCGCGGACCGCCCGGGGCACCCTGGCCGCCGGGACGCGGGGCGCCGCCGGGACGGGGCGCCTGCGGGCGCGCCATGCCGGTGGAGCCACCAGAGGTGAAGGGGTTGTTGCCCGGACGCGGGCCCGACGGACGGGCGCCACCGGGACGCTGGCCCTGGCCACCGGGACGCGGGGCGCCCTGACGGTCGCCACGGTCACCGCGCTGGCCACCCTGGCCCTGGCCACGGTCCTGACCGGGGGCCGGACGGCCCCCGGGCTTCGGGGCGCCGGGACGCGGAGCGGACTGGCCGGCGGGCTTCGGGGCCGCGGGGGCCTCCGAGGCGGCGGGGGCCTGGAACTCCGGCGTGCTGGGTGCCGGGGAAGCGGGCTTCGGGGCCGGCTTCGGGGCGGGCGTCGGCCGCGGACCCGGGGTCGCCGGAGCGGCCGGGGCAGCGGACTTCTCCGCGACGGGGGTTTCCGCAGCGGGCTTCTCCGCGACGGGGGTCTCCGCGGCGGGCTTCGGCGCAGCCGGGCCCGGACGCGGGGCGGCAGGCCTGGCGGCCTGCGCGGGAGAGGGGGTGGGACGCGGCGCCGCGGGCTTCGCGGGGGCGTCCTTCTTGGCGGCGGGCTTCTTGGCCGCGCCGTTGGTGCCCTGATTCAGGGCGTCAGTCAACTTGCGTACTACCGGCGCCTCGATGGTCGAGGACGCCGAACGTACGAATTCACCGAGTTCTTGGAGCTTGGCCATGACGACCTTGCTCTCTACGCCGAACTCCTTGGCGAGCTCGTATACCCGGACCTTAGCCACTTCGCTCCTTTTAGGTCCGGGTTACGCCGGACCGTCGCTACTTCATGGGCGTACTCATCGCGTGCTCATCGAGTGCTCATCGCAATCTCGACCTACTTCCAACTCGCGGAATACCAGGGCCGCACGGGGGTCCCGTACGGCGCTTCTTACGGTGTTGCCTGCTCGACGCGGTGGCGCAGGGCCGCCGTGTCGAACGGTCCAGGGGCCCGATAAGCCCTCTGGAACGCCCGGCGGCGGACCGCCAGGTCGAGACAGGCCAGGGCGGGATGCACGTAAGCACCCCGGCCGGGCAGCGTACCGCGATCATCGGGGACGCACTGTCCCTCGATCACCACGATCCGCAGCAGTTCGCTCTTGGCCGCTCGCTCCCGGCATCCCACGCAGGTTCGCTCAGGGCATGCGCGGGCATGCGTCCGACCAGACACGGTTAAGTCTACCTCCCCGTACCGACCTCACCCCTTTGGGGTAAAGGTCGAACGGTTGGCTCGTCACATACTGTCGTGATCCAAGCGCCGAGCGCTCGGAATTATTCCCCTTCGGGAGCACCCTCGGGAGAGCCGCCCTGCTCGGTGTCCGGGCGGATGTCGATGCGCCAGCCGGTGAGCCGGGCCGCGAGCCGGGCGTTCTGCCCCTCCTTGCCGATGGCAAGGGAGAGCTGGTAGTCGGGCACCGTCACGCGGGCCGAGCGGGCCGCGAGGTCCACGATCTCGACCTTGGAGACGCGGGCCGGGGACAGCGCGCTGGCGACCATGTCGGCCGGGTCGTCGGACCAGTCGACGATGTCGATCTTCTCGCCGTTGAGCTCGCCCATGACATTGCGCACACGCCCGCCCATCGGGCCGATGCAGGCGCCCTTGGCGTTGAGCCCGCTCCGGGTGGAGCGCACGGCGATCTTCGTGCGGTGGCCGGCCTCGCGCGCGATGGCGCAGATCTCGACGCTGCCGTCGGCGATCTCCGGCACCTCGAGCGCGAAGAGCTTCTTCACGAGGTTCGGGTGCGTACGGGACAGGGTCACGGAGGGGCCGCGGACGCCCTTGGCGACGCGCACGACGTACGAGCGCAGGCGCAGGCCGTGCGGGTACTCCTCGCCGGGTACCTGCTCCTGCACCGGCAGGATGGCTTCCAGCTTGCCGATGTCGACCAGCACGTTCTTCGGGTCGCGGCCCTGCTGGACCTGGCCCATCACGATGTCGCCCTCGCGGCCCGCGTACTCGCCGAGCGTCGCGTCGTCCTCGGCGTCGCGCAGCCGCTGCAGGATGACCTGCTTCGCGGTCGTGGCGGCGATCCGGCCGAAGTCGGAGGGGGTGTCGTCGAACTCCTTGGCCTCCTGGCCCTCTTCGAGGTCCGCCGGGTCCTCCGTCGCCCACACCGTCACATGGCCGCTGTCGCGGTCCAGCTTCACGCGGGCGCGACGGAAACTGCCGTCGGTGCGGTGGTAGGCGATGAGGAGGGCCGACTCGATCGCTTCGACCAGCAGATCGAAGGAGATCTCCTTCTCACGGACCAGCCCCCGCAGGGCACTCATGTCGATGTCCATGGCTACGCCTCCTCTTCTTGTTCTTGAGCGTCGTTGTCGTCGCTGTCGTCGTTCTTGTTCTTGCGGTTGAACTCGACCTGGACCCGCGCCTTGGCGAGGTCGGCGAAGTCGAGCCTTCGGGAGGTGGGCTTGCGCCCCTTCACTCCCGGTACTTCCAGGTCCAGGCCGTCGTCGTCGACCTTGAGGATGCGCGCGACCAGCTCGGACTCGTCGTTCAGTTGGAACTTCACGAGGCGGTCCGTCGCGCGGATGTAGTGGCGGTGCTCGGTGAGGGGGCGCTCGGCGCCGGGCGTACCGACCTCGAGCTCGTACTCGCCCTCGCCCATGGCCGCACTGCTACCGGGCTCGTCGAGCTTCGCCGAGAGCGCGCGGCTCACATCGGCGATCGCATCAAGGTCGGCGCCCTCGTCGGAGTCGACGACGACGCGCAGCACACGCTTGCGTCCGACCGAGGCCACTTCGATCTCTTCGAGTTCGAGCCCCTGCGAGGTGACGAGCGGTTCCAGTAGTTCCCGCAGCCTCTCGTTCTGGGTGGTGCTCATCCGGGTGACTCCTCGGCCGCGTGTGCTGTTGTGGTTACTGACTTTCCTTGCGCGTCAGGTCAAAGGGTATCCGGTCCAGGGGGGTGTTGCCGTCCACCCGTGCAACGGCGGCGGTACGGTGATCACGACCGCTCCCCCTCGATCGAACCTGATCAGTTCCGATCAAGGCGCCGCCCGCCGAAAGCCCTCTCCCCTCCCGCCTCTTCGCCTCCTGAGGACGCCTGCCGTGCCGCTGCCCCCTCTCGCCCGCTCCGGGCCACGACGTAGGACTCTGCTCGCCTCGCTGGCCGGGGCCGCGCTGCTGACCGGCTGCTCGGACGCCGAAGGCGGCGCCGACGGTGGCAGCGGGGCGCCCGCCGCCGCGCAGGAGAAGCGGCTGCGGACGCGGGCGGCGCAGGAGAGCACGGACCTCCTCGGCCAGTACGACCGGGCGGTGTCGGCCCGTCCGGCGCTCGCGGAGCGGCTGAACCCGCTGCGGGCCGAGGTCGAGCGGCACGTGAAGGCGTTCGGCGGGGCGCGCCGGGCGTCGGGCGCCGGAGCACCCCCGGGCAACAAGTCGGCCGCGGCGCCGACCTCCGAGAAGGACATCCTCAAGGCGCTCTCGGTGGCCGAGCAGCGACTCTCGGACCGCCGGATGTCCGCGCTCGTGGACGCTCCGGGCGAGCTGGCGCGGCTGTTCGCGTCGGTGGCGGCGGCCGGGGCCGGGCACGCGTATCTGCTGTCGGAGGACGGACAGGAATGAGCGAGAACGAACTGCTCGCGGCGGTGCAGGCGGCGCTGCGGGCCGAGCACGCGGCGGTGTACGGCTACGGGGTCGTCGGCGGCCGGGTCGGCGAGGACCGCAGGGGCCGGGCCCGGGACGCGTACGACGCGCACCGCGCCCGCCGTGACGAACTGCGGCGCACAGTGCGCGACTTGGGCGGAAATCCCGAGGAGTCCGCGGGGGCGTACGCGCTGCCGTTCCCGGTACCCGACGCGTCGGCGGCGGCCCGGCTCGCCGCGGACATCGAGAGCAGGGTCGCCGGCGTCTACTCGGATCTCGTACGGGCGGCGAGCGGCGAGCGGCGCCGGAGCGCGGCCGACGCACTCCGTGAGGCGGCGGTCCGTGCCGTGCGCTGGGGCGGCGGCAGCGTAGCCTTCCCTGGGCTCTCCGAACGGGCCGCGGCGCCGACCGCATCGTCGTCGGCCCCGTCCTCTTCTGAGGACCCCAGCACGTAGGCAGATCTGGAAGGAAATCCCCGCGCATGGCATCCGCGCCCCTGGCATTCGAACCGCCTCCGCGTCTCGTGAACGCGCTCGGCGAGGTGCGTGACGACGGGGCGTCGGCGTGGCTCGACCGGGTCGGCGCGCTGCTCGACGGGGCGGCGGCACGGCGCGATGTGACGGTGCAGCGGGTGCATGTGCCCGGGGGCCGCAGCAGCCTGGTCGCCCACGTGCGCAGGGCGGACGGCTCACCGGCGATCCTGAAACTGGCGCCCGAGCGGTTCCGCCCGGAGGCGGAGCGGGCGGCGCTGACGCACTGGGACGGCTTCGGCGCGGTGCGGCTGCTCGACCCGGGCGTGAACGACGGCGCGCTCCTCCTGGAACGCCTCCACCCGGAGGTCTCCGTCCGTACGCTGCCGGAGGCGAAGGCGCTCCTGGAGGCGGCGGGCACACTGCGCCGCCTGTGGGTGGACCCGCCCGAGGGGCGCAACTGCGAGACCGTTCCGGAGCGCACGGGGCGTCAGGCGGTCGGGATGCGGGCGACGGTGGAGGCGTTCCCCGACGTGGCGCCGCTGATCGACGCGGCCCTCGGGACGCGGGACGAGCTGGTGGACTCGGCTCCCGAACTCCGTTTGCTGCACGGTACGTTCCGGCAGTCCAAGGTGCTGTCCGGGGAGCGGATGCCGTGGCTGGCGGTCGGGCCCGACCCGGTCGTCGGCGAGACCGCGTTCGACCTGGCGCGGCTTGTGCGTGACCGGGTGGAGGACCTCATCGGGTCGCCGTCGGGGCCCGCGATCACGCGGCGGCGGGTGAAGCGGCTCGCGGAGTCGCTGGAGGTGGATCCGGAGCGGTTGCGGGGGTGGACGTTGTTCCGGGCGGTGGAGTCGGGTGCGCGGGCACTGCGCGTGGGGCGGCACCAGGACGGCGAGAACCTGTTGGAGTTCGCGGGCTGGTTGTGAGGCGGGCCCCCCGCCCCCACGCCACGGGGCTCCGCCCCGGACCCCGCGCCTCAATCGCCGGCGGGGCCCGGGCAAATCAAGCCCC